>CALMSQ010000552.1:0-4069 GCA_937872345.1 uncultured Burkholderiales bacterium
CTGAAGATGGGCGAGGTCGTCGCCGCGGCGCTCGGGCGCGACCTGAAGAAGGTGGCCGTCTACGGTCGCGAAGGCGTCACCGGCGAGCGCGATCCGTCGACGATCGGCTTCGCCACGGTTCGCGGCGGCGACATCGTCGGCGACCACACGGTGCTGTTCGCCGGCATCGGCGAGCGCATCGAGATCACGCACCGCTCGGCGAGCCGCGTCACCTACGCGCACGGCGCGCTGCGCGCCTGCCGCTTCCTGTCCGAACGCGCCAACGGCCTGTACGACATGCAGGACGTGCTGGGCCTGAAGGACTGATCCGCCACCTCAATGCGGCGCTTGCGGGCGCGGCGGCCTCTTGCGAAGCGCGTTGCACGGATCCTCGCGCGAGGCTGCCGCGGTGACCTCGGCGGCGTCGAACGGCGCCGGCGACGCTTCTCCGGCTTCCAGCAGGCCGATGCCGAACACCCGCGCATGCGGCGCGAGGTCGGCCAGGTAGCGCGGCACGCCGATGTCGCGACGGACGTGCCCGTTGCCGGCGAGCAGCACCACCGGCAGGCCGCTCGCGCGATGGGCGTCGACGACCGAGCGGGCCAGCCGCGCATCGCGACTGCGCTGGGCGGCCGCCATCGGCGCGATCATCGATTCGGGAAGCAGACCGCAATGCCCTCGCCGGATCGAATCCTCCAGGGTTCGTTCGTCGCCGGCGCTCCAGCCGGCGGGCTCGCCCGCGGCTGCCGCGCGGCCCTGGGCCACGTCCGACGTCTCGGTCCGCGACAGGTTGGCCGCCAGCAGCGGCAGGTCGCGGCGCAGCGCGAGCTCGATCACCGGCCGGTAGTACTCCCAGTGCCAGCCGCGGAAGTCGAAGCCGGCCGCCTCGGCGATCCGGCGGGCGCGTTGCGCCAGCGGTTCGCCGCGCGCGGCTGCGGCAGGGTCGGCTGCCCGGGCGCGGTCGAGCGCGCGCTGGTTCACGGCGTCGAGTTGCTCGAGCGCGATGACGATGCGCCGCCGCTCGGCGAGCTGCTCGAGCCAACGCAGCCGCATGCGGTGCTGCATCGCGTTGTCGTGCACCTCGCCGATCAGCAGCAGGTCGGCGTCGAACGCCGCCGCCGGCAGTGCCGTGTTCTGCTGCGCCCCCCCTTGCGGGCCGGGCAGCGCCGAGCACGCGGCGAGCGCGAACGCCGCAATCATCGACGACACGCGCTGCCAGCGAGGCCTGCGCCGCGGTGCCGCGGGCTCGCTCCCCACGGCGACGTCGACGACCGCGTCGCGCCACCCCCGTTCGTCCTGCATCGGCACCCTGCCCGCTCGGAAAAAGGAACGCGCATTGTTGCAGAGCCGGAGCGCGCCGCCCGCCCGGCTCGTCCGGATTTGGTCTTCCCGGCGTCGGTCGCGATAATTTCGCGATGGATGCATCCCGGCTGTCGGCGGCAGGCGGTGCGCTGGCCCTGCACGGTCTCGTGCTCGCCGGTGTGCTGACGCTGGCCATCGCTCCCGCTACGAAACGCACGGTCGAACCGGTGCAGGTCGTCCTGCTCACGGCGCCCGAGCCGCTGCCCGTTGCGCGCACGGCCGCGCCCGCGGCCGAGCCCGCGGCCGAGCCGCCTGTGCGCAGCGCGCCGCTCGAAGCCGCCACGCCGCCCCCCGCGCCGAAGCCGGTGCGCGCCAGGCCCAGGTCGCGACCCGAGCCGCGGCCCATGATCGGGCGGCCGGCGCAGCCGCCCGTCGCAGCGAGGCCCGAGGCGCCGCAGCCGGTGCCCGACCTCCCGGTGCGCGCCGCGCCGCCGCAGTCGACCGCGATCACGGTGCCGCCGCCGGCGGCGACCACCGAGCCGGCGCCGGGGCAGGACGCCGGCCCGCCCGGGGCGACCGGGGCGACCGGGGCGACCGCCGCGGCCCGGGACGCGGCCGGCGGCAGCCGGCGTGGCGACGGCATCGCCTCCGCGGCGCCGTCGACGCGCAGCGCCCCGCACGTCGACGCGACCTGGAGCGGCAACACGCCGCCGCCCTATCCGGGGATGGCGCGGCGACTGGGTGACCAGGGCGAGGTCAGGCTGGACGTCCACGTCGGCGCGGACGGCCGGGTCACCGAGGTCCGGCTCAAGCAGTCGAGCGGTTCCACGCTGCTCGACCGCACCGCGATCGACACGGTGAAGAAATGGCGCTTCAAGCCGGCCACCGTCGATGGCCGGCCTGTTGCAGAGTGGTATCACGACTGGCGATGGGTCTTCCGACTCGAAGGCTGAAGGGACACGCGATGCAGGAACAGCAACTCGGTTTGATGCACTTCTGGCAGGCAGGCGACGTGGTGACACACGCGGTCGCTTACCTGCTCCTGGCGATGTCGGTGGTGAGCTGGTACTTCATCCTGTCCAAGGCGTGGAGCGCATGGCGGCTGCGTCGCGGCGCGCGCGCCGCGCTCGAGCAGTTCTGGAATGCGCGGTCGATGGACGAGGCGGTCGCCACGCTAGAGCGTGCCGACACCGAGCGGGTTTTCCTGCCGCTGGTGCAGAAGGCGCGCGCGGCCGCCGCGATGCAACCCGACAGCTCGCTCGCCGCGTCGATCGACCGCGACGAGCTCGTGACGCGCGCAATGCGCGGCGAGATCACGCAGGCTTCCGCGCGGCTCGAGAGCGGCCTCGCGTTCCTGGCCTCGGTGGGCAGCACCGCGCCCTTCGTCGGGTTGTTCGGCACCGTCTGGGGCATCTACCACGCGCTGCTCGCGATCGCGTCGAGCGGCCAGGTGATGATCGACAAGGTGGCGGGCCCCGTCGGCGAAGCGCTGGTGATGACCGCGGCGGGTCTCGCCGTCGCGATTCCCGCGGTGCTCGCCTACAACGCGTTCGTGCGCGGCAACCGCATCGTGCTCGCCGAGCTCGACGGCTTCGCGCACGACGTGCTCGCGCTGGTCATCACGGGGCGCAGGCTGAGGGACAACGAGGGCGACGCGCTGCGCAGCGCGGTGGCGCCGCTGGCGGCCAGCCGGGTCGTGCGCTGAACCGCGCGCAGTTCGATCACCAGGAGGCTCCACGCGATGGCATTCGGCGGATTCGATACCGGCAACCACCCGCAGCCGATGGCCGAGATCAACACGACGCCGCTGGTCGACGTCATGCTGGTGCTGCTGGTCATCTTCATCATCACGGCGCCGCTGCTCACGCACGCGATCCGCCTCGACCTGCCCAACGCGCAGGCCCCGGCATCGGCCGAGAAGCCGGAGACGATCACGCTGTCGATCGACCCGTCGGGCTCGCTGTTCTGGAACAACGAGCCGGTGGCGGGGCTCGACGCGCTCGGCGAGCGGTTCAGGCAGGCGGCAGCGCGGCAACCGCAGCCCGAGCTGCACCTGCGCGCCGATCGCGAAACGCGCTACCAGCGCATCGCCGAGGTGATGTCGAGCGCGCAGCAGGCGGGGATCACGAAGCTCGGATTCGTGACCGAGCCGCACGATCGGCGCGGCCGCCCTGCCGAGTAGCGCGTGCTCGCACCTCGATCGTCTCCGCGACGGGGCCTGCCGAAGCGGCGATCGACCCGACGCCTCACGACGTGAAGCGCAACGCGCCGACGAGCGCGGCCGGCGCACTGATGCCGCCCGGCTCGCGCCCGTCCCAGGTGGCGGTGTCGGGCATCCGGCGCACCGCGTCGCCGAGCGCGACCAGCTGCTCGCCGAGCACCCGGTACAGGCTGTCGTCGAAGCGCATCGGCTCGATCGGCGCGACCGCCCGGCCGTCCTCGACCCACAGCGTCGCGAAACGCGTCATGCCGGTCGCGCGGCAGGCCTCGCGATCCGAGTAGTTCAGGTACCAGAGGTTGGAGACCGCCACGCCGGTGTGAAGCGCCCCCATCGCGTCCTCTGCGGGCAGCGTGCCCGGTGCGACGCAGGCGGCCACGGGACGCTCGTCGTCGTCGGCGCCGTTGCCGTCGACCCCGAACTCGCGCGCGCTGCGCGGCGAGACCAGACGTTGCGCCGGGCGGCCCGCCTCGACGAGTGCGACGCGCGCCGGGCGCTCGAAGCCGTCGGCCTGGAAGCGCGGCACGCCGAACGCGTCGAGGTCGTCGACCAGCGTGAGCGACGGATGCA
>CALMSQ010000553.1:0-6741 GCA_937872345.1 uncultured Burkholderiales bacterium
CGCCCGTAGCTCAACGGATAGAGTACTGCCCTCCGAAGGCAGGGGTTGCAGGTTCGATTCCTGCCGGGCGCGCCATCGGGCCGTCTGCGCGGCCGGGCGTGGGCGGCGCCCACGCCCGCCAGCGTCCGCCGCGGCCGCGTGCGATGTTCGCCAACGGTCACTCGCCGCCCTGGTGGCCTTCAATGAGCAGATCGTTGAGCCGCGCGACTTCGTTGCTGGTCGCGGTAAGCGTTTGCCCGTCGACGGTCTCGACGGCCTGACCCTTCTTCAGGTAGACGGCGCGTCCGTACCTGTCTTCCTGGGCCATCTTCCCGTCCTTGAAGACGTAGAGCGTTCCGCCATCCTTCAGACGGTACAGCTTCTGCGCGTCGGCAGTCGCCGCATCATTGGCGAAAGAGGGGACGGCGAAAACGCTCAGGCCGGCAACGACCAGGGCGGATGCGATCTTGATCTTCATCTTGACTCCTTTCGTGAGCGTGGACCGGCATCCTGCAAATGCCGTGTGCGAATGCACGACGTGTATTGTGCGAAGTGCGCCTGACGAGAACATGTCCTCGGCGTTACATCGACGAAGGGCCAGTGTCATGTCCGGCGTCGAGCGTTGTTGCCCGGGTGCAATTCACGCGGAGGGCGCCTACCCGAAGTCACCGCTGGCCGCAGCAGCAACCGCCCTGCTTCGGGGCCTTGCCGTCCGCCGCCGGTGCCGTGGCGCTTCCGCCATCTGCCTTGCTCGACAGGCGAGAGTCGTACCCGGCATTGGCGAGTGCCACCATCAGCATGGTCGCGGCGACTGAAGGCGAACCCTTCACCCGGGCCGAGCCGCTTCGCAGGTCGACATCGACCATTTGCACCCCTGGAACACGCCGCAAGGCGCGCATGACCGACGCCACACACGAACCGCACGTCATCCCCTTCACTTCGAGTTCGATCGTTCCCATTCGGCATCCTCGTTGAGTTGATTGTCGCTCCTGTCGCGACAGCTCCTATGAGAGACCTTCCCACCGTGGCAAAGTCAAGCCGAGGTGGTGCGCTTCGTGCATCGGCCCCACACAATGGCGAGTCGTTCGCCCCGATGCCTCGTCGGTGCGGGCGCCCCGCCGCCTCGACGATCGGTCGCACCAGTCGATGACGCGTTTGTAATCGTTCGGTCAGGCTGCAGACCGCAATCGACGCTGATCATGTCAGCCAATGAACCGTCACATTCGCACCGCCGACGACCTCGAGCGTTCGCCCAGCCATCGCAAACAGCACGCTCACGCGAACGCGCTTCGGGAAGGGGCTTGCCGCCCGCCGCGCATTCGCGGCGACGCGCGGGGCGCTGACGTCTGGCACGGGCGCGCCCCAGGCGTAGAATCGATCGTCGATCGAGCGGAACGGCATGAAAGCATTCCGACACCGTTGCTCAAGGCGCGGCTTCTGCTGGCTGGCGCTGGCGACGTGGCTCTTCGCGGCGTCGGCAGGCGTCGCGAACGCCTGTCGACTCGAAGGGCCGGGCGGGCACGGTCACGCGCCGTGGACGACCCCCGACGGCGCTCATCGATCGTATTCCCCCGATGGGCACGACGAGCCCACCCACGACTGCTCCGGGCACGAGGCTCCGGGCGGGGCGACGCAATCGTGCCTGAAGGTCTGCGACGAAATCTCGCATTCGGCGGGATCGCGGGCTTTCGCTGCCGACGACGTCGGCGCGGTGCCTCATCCTGCGGTCGAGCCGACTCGGCACCAGGCGATGCCTGCGCACCCCGCACGGCGCGGGTCGTTCTCCGCGGAATCGCTGCCGCCGGGACCGCCCTCCAGGGTCCTGTACTCCCGCATGGCCGACTAGAGGTCGCCACCGGGCCGACACGCCATTGCGTGCCGTGCCCCGGGGCGCTGATCGGCCCGCGACCGGGTCGACGACGATCGGCGCTCGACGCAAGGCACCTCGGCACGTGTCATCCAGGATTCCCCAGCGCACCATGAGCATTGCACATCGTCACGCTCCACGCGATTCAGGGCCACCCCGATTCTGGCGCTCGCGCTACGCAGTCGGCTTCCTGGTCCTTGGCGCGGTCGCCTTGTTCTACCTGGTCGCCGAGCACAAGGCTCACCTGCTCGGCGCGCTGCCCTATCTGCTGCTGCTCGCTGGCCCTCTGATGCACGTCTTCATGCACGGCGGCCACGGTGGGCACGGCCGCGAAAGCGGCGACGGCAAGCGCGCGCCGAACGTCGCGTCACCCGACAAGGGAGATCGGCCGTGAGCGGCGACGCTTCCGGCTATGGCCTGTGGATGCTCGTCGTGCTCAATTCGGCGATCTTCATCATGTTCGCCTTCAGTTTCTTCAAGCCTCGGACCGCGCGAGACTGGCGTACGTTCGGCGCCTTTTCGGCCTTCATCGTCGCGCTGTTTGTCGAGATGTACGGTTTTCCGCTGACGATCTATCTGCTGTCAGGGTGGCTGCAGACGCGCTATCCGAACCTCAACCTGCTGGCGCACGACAGCGGGCATCTGTGGTCGACGCTGCTTGGCTGGGGCGGCGACCCGCACGTCAGTCCGCTGCATGTTGCGAGCTACGTGTTCCTCGGGCTCGGCTTCTATCTGCTGTCCGCCGCGTGGAACGTGCTCTATCACGCGCAGCGCAGCGCAACGCTGGCGACCACCGGCCCCTATGTATGGGTGCGACACCCGCAGTACGTCGCCTTCGTCCTGATCCTCCTCGGGTTCCTCCTGCAGTGGCCGACGGTGCTGACACTGGCGATGTTCCCGGTCCTCGTGGCCATGTACGCGCGGCTGGCGGTCAACGAGGAGCGCGACATGCGGCGTGCGTTCGGGGCCGCCTTCGACGACTTCGCTGCGCGCACGCCACGCTTCTTTCCTTCGCTCACTCGTGCGGGCAAAGCCGCTCGGCGCCAGCGCGTCGCAGCGGACGTGCATTCACCCGAACCGAACGGAGGTACGATCGATGAGCCAACACGCAAACAGTGACCCGTCTCGCCGCCGGTGGCTGGCGGCGACCTCGATCACGGGCGGCGCAGGGGTTGTCGCTGCCGCGGTGCCGTTCGCGGCCTCGATGGCACCGAGCGAGCGCGCGCGCGCGGCGGGCGCTCCGGTGGAGGTCCCGATCGGCGGCCTGCCTCCGGGCGGCCTGCGCACCGTCGAGTGGCGCGGCAAGCCCATCTTCGTCCTGCGACGTAGCGCGGAGATGCTCGGTGCGCTGCGCGCGCACGACCATCTGCTGGCCGATCCGGCCTCGCGCGAGTCGATCCAGCCGGCCTACGCGGCGAACCCGATCCGCTCGATCCGCGACGACGTGCTCGTGCTGGAGGCGATCTGCACCCATCTCGGCTGCATTCCCACCTTTCGGCCCGACCAGGGCGCCGCCGATATCGGCGGCGTATGGCCGGGCGGGTTCTACTGCCCGTGCCATGGATCGAAGTTCGACTTCGCCGGACGGGTCTTCAGGAACGTTCCCGCACCGACGAACCTGACCGTGCCGCCGTACCGATTCGCGACCGATTCGACGCTGGTCATCGGCGAAGACGCGGGCGCCTGAGGGACCGCGATGAGCAAGAAGATCGGCAAGAGCGAGAAGAGCAAGAAGGGTGGTCATTGGCCGGATCGCGGCGGCCATGCCGGCGCCGTGGCGCGGCGCGACGCCCGGGCCGCCGAGGACGAAGGCGAAACGTCCACCGACGTGTCGCTGTCGCGCGAGGACTACGAGTCCCGGCTCTACGCGCTGCAGGTCGAGCTCGTAAAGCTCCAGCGGCACTTCATCGAGTGCGGCGATCGCATCCTCATCCTTCTCGAAGGCCGGGACGCGGCCGGCAAGGACGGAAGCATCAAGCGCATCGTCGAGCATCTGAGTCCGCGAGAAACCCGGGTCGTCGCGTTGGGCAAGCCTTCGGATCGGGAGCGCGTCGGCTGGTACTTCCAGCGCTACGTGCCGCACCTGCCGGTGGCCGAGGAACTCGTGCTGTTCAACCGCAGCTGGTACAACCGCGCGGGGGTGGGACACGTGATGGGATTCTGCACACCCGAGGAGCACGAGGAGTTCATGCAGTCCGTCCCCAGGTTCGAGGCGATGCTCGTCGGCTCGGGGATCAAACTTCTGAAGTATTACCTCGACGTGAGCAAGGACGAGCAGGTCCGGCGGCTGAGAGATCGGCGTCGCGACCCACTGAAGCAGTGGAAGTCCAGCCCCATCGACGCCGTGGCCGTCAAGCACTGGAAGGCCTACTCGCGGGCGCGAGACGAGATGCTGATGCGTACGCACGTCGCTGTGGCGCCCTGGCGCGTCGTGCGCGCCGACGTCAAGCGACTCGCCCGACTCAACCTGATCCGCGACATCCTGTCGCGACTGCACTACGCGGGCAAGAACCAGAAGCTCGTGCGCCCCGATACCGGCGTCGTCTTCGAGTTCTCGCCCGAATGCATCGCGTCAGGTCGTCTGGCTTACTGACGCCCACGAGAAGGAACGCGATGAAGACCAGCACCGTTGAAGTCGGCGAACTGGTGTCGAGCCTGAGCGCCGCCGGCGTTCAACGCCAGATCGAGGCACTGCCAGGCGTCCACCACGTCGACGTCAACTACGTCGCCGGCAGTGCGACCGTCCACTACGACGAGACCCAGGTCACGCTCGAAACGATCCGCCAGCGCATCGTCGACTGCGGCTATCACTGCCGCGGCGAGATGCTCCCCGCTCACGCCTGC
Organism: uncultured Burkholderiales bacterium; assembly: GCA_937872345.1. Lineage (GTDB taxonomy): Bacteria > Pseudomonadota > Gammaproteobacteria > Burkholderiales > Burkholderiaceae_E > Zeimonas. The sequence continues at coordinate 4,691 of CALMSQ010000553.1, forward strand.
CCGCAGGAGGGGCACGCCCATGTGCCGGGTGGGCATGCCGGGCACGCAGCCCATGCAGGGCACGCGGGCCACGGCACCGATGCGGGTCACGAGATGAGCGGCATGATGCACGACATGGGCCACGCACCCGGCATGTCGATGCAGGACATGGCCAACGACATGCGCAACCGCTTCCTCGTCGCGCTGGTCTTCTCGATTCCAGTGTTCCTCTACTCGCCGATGGGCGAGATGTTCGGGCGCTTCGACACGCCGTTCGGAATGGACCGGAATCTGTTCTTGTTCGTCGTCGCCACCGCCGCGATCGCCTATCCGGGATGGCCGTTCTTCGTCGCGGCTTGGCGCGCGGCCCGGAACAAGATCGTCAACATGGCGACGCTTGTCGCCCTGTCGGTCGGCACCGGCTACGCCTTCAGCGTCGGTGCCACCTTCTTCTACAAGGGCGAGGTCTTCTACGAGGCGGCCACCGTGCTGCTCGTGTTCATCCTGCTCGGCCACTGGCTGGAGATGCGCGCCCGTGCCGGCGCGTCGGACGCGATCCGCGCGCTGATGGACCTGGCGCCGCCGATGGCCACCGTGCTGCGCAGCGGCGTGGAAGCCAGGGTGCCGACGGCCGACGTGCTGGTCGGCGAGACCGTGATCATCAAGCCGGGCGACAGGATTCCCGTGGACGGCAAGATCACGGACGGCGGCTCTCAGGTCGACGAATCGATGCTGACCGGCGAGTCGATGCCGGTGAAGAAGGCCGTCGGCGACGCCGTTATCGGCGCGACGATCAACAAGAGCGGCAGCTTCCGCTACCAGGCGACCAAGGTCGGCGCCGACACGGCACTGGCACAGATCGTCAAACTGGTTCAGGAAGCGCAGAACTCGAAGGCCCCGGGCCAGTTGCTGGCCGACAAGGCTTCCCAGTGGCTGGTGCTGGCCGCCATCGCGGTCGGCCTGCTGACCTTCGTAGCCTGGTACTGGGTGCTGGGCCAGCCCCTGTTGTTGGCCGTGACGCTGACGATCACGGTGTTCGTGATTGCCTGCCCGGACGCGCTGGGGCTCGCGACCCCGATGGCCATCATGGTCGGCACGGGGCTGGGCGCGATGAACGGCATCCTGTTCAAGAACGCAGCGGCGCTGGAGAACGCGACCAGGCTGACCGTGGTCGTGTTCGACAAGACCGGCACGCTGACGCTGGGGCAGCCAGACGTCGTCGAGATGGTGCCGGCGCCCGACGTCAGCGAGGCCCGGCTGCTGTCCACCGCGGCGGCGGTGGAGAAATTCTCCGAGCACCCCCTCGCGCTGGCCATCCTGAAGCGCGCCGGCACCGGGATAGCCGAGACGGCCTCGGACTTCGCCAATATCGACGGTCAGGGCGCCCGGGCGTCGATCGGCGGCGAAGCGGTCCTGCTGGGCAACCGCAAGCTGATGGACGCCGAGGACGTCGCCCTCGATGCGCTCGCCGCCGAGGCGGCGCGCCTGCAGGGCGGCGGGCGCACGGTCGTGCACGTGGCGCGGGCCGGTACCCTGATCGGCCTGATCGCCATCGCCGACGCGGCGCGGCCGACGTCGAGGCAGACGATTACCAGTCTGCAGGAGCGCGGCGTCAAGGTCGCGATGCTCACCGGTGACAACCAGGCGACAGCGGAGCGCATCGGCAGGGAACTGGGCATCGACATCGTGCTGGCCGACGTGCTGCCCGGCCAGAAGGCGTCGAAGATCAGGGAGCTGCAGGGCCAGGGGCACAAGGTCGGCATGGTCGGCGACGGCATCAACGACGCGCCAGCCCTGACGCAAGCCGACGTTGGCTTCGCGATCGGTGCCGGCACCGACGTAGCGATGGAGAGCGCCCAGGTGGTGCTGATGAAGAGCGACCCGTACGACGTGGTGGGTGCGATCGAGCTGTCGCGGGCGACGCTGCGCAAAATGCACCAGAACCTCTGGTGGGCCGTGGGCTACAACGTGATCGCCTTTCCGCTCGCCGCCGGCGTCTTCTACCCCTTCACGCTGTCACCCGAAGTGGCAGCGCTGTCGATGTCGGGAAGTTCGGCCATCGTCGCGATCAA
>CALMSQ010000554.1:0-16373 GCA_937872345.1 uncultured Burkholderiales bacterium
CGACCGCGGCGGCTTCATCGAGGCGATGAAGCGCGAGGGAATCGGCGTCGGCGTCCACTATCCGGCGATGCACCTGTTCACGCTGTTCCGCCGGCGCGGCTTCGGCGACGGCGACTTCCCGGTCGCCGAGGACATCGGCCGGCGCACGGTCACGCTGCCGCTGTTCCCGGCGATGCGCGACGAAGACGTGCCTCGCGTGTGCGAGGCGGTCAGCCGCGTCGTGAAGTCCGCCCTGCGCCAGGATCGCTAGATGCCCACGCCCGTCGACCTGTCCGTCGTCATCCCGGTCTACAACGAAGAGGCCGTGCTCGCCGCGCTGTTCGAGCGCCTGTACCCGGCGCTCGACGCGCTCGGCGTCGCCTACGAGGTCGTGTTCGTCAACGACGGCAGCCGCGACCGGTCGGCGACGCTGCTGGCCGACCAGTTCCATCGCCGGCCCGACGTCACCCGCGTCGTGATGTTCAACGGCAACTTCGGCCAGCACCGTGCGATCCTCGCGGGCTTCGAGCACGCGCGCGGCGAGCGCATCGTGACGCTCGACGCCGACCTGCAGAATCCGCCCGAGGACATCCACCTGCTGCTCGAGCAGATGGACGCCGGCCACGACTACGTCGGCTCGATCCGGCGCCGCCGCGACGACGTGCTGTGGCGGCGCGTCGCGTCGCGGGCGATGAACCGGATCCGAGAGCGCACCACGCGCATCAAGATGACCGACCAGGGCTGCATGATGCGCGCGTACAGCCGGCGCATCGTCGACACGATCAACCAGTGCAACGAGCTGTACACCTTCATCCCGGCGCTCGCCTACCAGTTTGCGCAGAACCCCACCGAGGTCGTCGTCGGCCACGAGGAGCGCTTCGCCGGCGAGTCGAAGTACTCGCTGTACAGCCTCATCCGCCTGAACTTCGACCTGATGACCGGCTTCACGGTGATGCCGCTGCAGCTGTTCTCGCTGGTCGGGATGCTGGTTTCGCTCGGCTCGGGCGCGCTGGTGGTGGTCCTGGGCGTCCGGCGCCTGGTCATCGGTCCCGAGGAAGGCGGGCTCTTCACGCTGTTCGCGATCGCGTTCCTGCTGATCGGGATCGCGCTGTTCGGCATCGGGCTGCTCGGCGAGTACATCGGGCGCATCTACCAGGAGGTGCGCCAGCGGCCGCGCTACGTGATCTCCGCCATCCTGGAGCGGCGCGACGAGCCATGAGCTCCGCGGTCGTCTTCGGCTACCACAACGTCGGCGTGCGCTGCCTCAGGACGCTGCTCGCGCGCGGCGTCGACGTCGCTCTCGTGGTCACGCACGACGACCGGCCCGGCGAGGAGATCTGGTTCGACAGCGTGCGCCGCACGGCCGAGGACCACCGGATCCCGGTCATCGCGCCCGACGACCCGAACACCCCCGAGGTGCTGGGCCGGGTACGCGAGGCGCGGCCCGACTTCCTGTTCTCGTTCTACTACCGCTCGATGCTGGGCGCGCCGCTGCTCTCCGTGCCCACGCGCGGCGCGTACAACATGCACGGGTCGCTGCTGCCGAAGTACCGCGGCCGCGTGCCGGTGAACTGGGCGATCATCGAGGGCGAGACCGAGACGGGTGCCACGCTGCACGTGATGAACGAGAAGCCGGACAACGGCGCGATCGTCGACCAGTTCGCGGTGCCGATCCTGCCCGACGACACGGCCCGCGAGGTCTTCGACAAGGTCTGCGTGGCCGCGGAGCTCGTGCTGTGGCGCTGCCTGCCCGCGCTGATCGACGGCAGCGCCCGTCCCGTGCCGCAGGACCTCTCTCGCGGTCGCTACTTCGGCGGCCGCCGGCCAGAGGACGGCCGCATCCCGGCCGCGATCGGCGCGCGCCGGCTGCACGACTTCGTTCGCGCGCTCGCCCGCCCGTATCCCGGCGCGTTCGCCGACCTCGAGGCCGGCCGGCTCGTGCTGTGGCGCACGCTGCCCGACGGAACAGTGGCTCGGCGGCCCGGCGCTGCGGAGTTGCGCGTGATCGACGACGCGCTGGCGATCGTCTGCGCCGACGGCGGCAAGCTGCGCGTGCTCGACGCCACGCTCGACGGCACGCCGCTCGACGCCCGTTCGTTTCGCGCTGCGTTCGGCAGCGCATCGATTCCCCTCGGCCGCTGAAGCGGCACTGGAGCCCCCATGAAGAAGATCCTGGTCCTCGGCGTGAACGGCTTCATCGGCCATCACCTGACCCGGCGCATCATCGAGTCCACCGACTGGGAAGTCCACGGCATGGACATGAACACCGACCGGGTCCGCGAGTGGGCCGACCATCCGCGCTTCCACTTCTTCGAAGGCGACATCACGATCAACAAGGAGTGGATCGAGTACCACGTGAAGAAGTGCGACGTCGTGCTGCCGCTGGTCGCGATCGCGACGCCTTCGACGTACGTGAGCCACCCGCTGCGGGTATTCGAGCTCGACTTCGAGGCCAACCTGCCGATCGTCCGGCAGTGCGTGCGCTACGGCAAGCACCTCGTGTTCCCGTCGACCTCCGAGGTCTACGGGATGTGCCACGACGAGCAGTTCGACCCGGAGACGTCCGAGCTGGTGTGCGGCCCGATCAACAAGCAGCGCTGGATCTACTCGTGCGCCAAGCAGCTGATGGACCGCGTGATCCACGCCTACGGGATGGAACAGGGGCTGCAGTACACGCTGTTCCGCCCGTTCAACTGGATCGGCGGCGGGCTCGACAGCATCCACACGCCGAAGGAGGGCTCGAGCCGCGTGATCACGCAGTTCTTCGGGCACATCGTGCGCGGCGAGCCGATCCGGCTCGTCGACGGTGGACACCAGAAGCGCGCCTTCACCTACGTCGACGACGGCATCGCCGCGCTGATGAGGATCATCGAGAACCGCGACGGCAAGGCCTCGGGACGCATCTACAACATCGGCAACCCGTCGAACAACTACTCGATCCGCGAGCTGGCCGCGATGATGCTCGAGCTGGCCGCCGAATACCCCGAGTACCGCGAGCAGGCCGCCCGCGTGAAGGTCGAGGAGACCACCTCCGACGCGTATTACGGCAAGGGCTACCAGGACGTGCAGAACCGCGTGCCGAAGATCGACAACACGATGGCCGACCTCGACTGGGCGCCGAAGGTCCCGATGCGCGACGCGCTGCGGAAGATCTTCGACCACTACCGCACCCAGATCGGGGCCGCGCGCGGCCTGGCCGACTGACCGCGGCGTGGCGACGCTCGCGCTGAAGGTCGACGTCGACACCTGGCGCGGCACGCGCGAGGGCGTCCCGCCGCTGCTGCGACTGCTCGAGCGCCACGGCGCGGGGGCGACCTTCCTGTTCAGCCTCGGTCCCGACCACACCGGGCGCGCGATCCGGCGCGTTTTCCGGCGCGGGTTCCTGCAGAAGGTGTCGCGCACGTCGGTGGTCGAGCACTACGGAATCCGCACGCTGCTCTACGGCACGCTGCTGCCCGGCCCGGACATCGGTGCGCGCGAGGCGCCGCTGATGCGCTCGGTGCGCAGCCACGGTTTCGAGACCGGCATCCACACCTGGGACCACATCCGCTGGCAGGACCACGTCGCGCGCGCGAGCCCTGCCTGGACGCGCGAGGAGATGCGCAAGGCGGTCGAGCGCTACGCCGAGGTCTTCGGCACCGCGCCGCGCACCCACGGGGCGGCGGGTTGGCAGATGAACGAGGCGGCCTACGCGCTCGAGCGCGAGTTCGGCTTCGACTACGCATCGGACGGCCGCGGCACGTGTCCGTTCCAGCCGGCCGACGCCGGCGGCGAGCCCGTCGGCGTGCCGCAACTGCCGACCACGCTGCCCACGCTCGACGAGCTGATCGGCATCGACGGGCTGGACGCCGCCAACGTCCACGAGCGCGTGCTGGCGCTCACCGAGGCGCCGCCGCCCGACGGCCACGTCTACACGTTGCACGCCGAGCTCGAAGGCATGAGGTTGTCCGGCACGTTCGACCGCCTGCTCGCCGGCTGGAGGGCGCAGGGCTACCGGCTGGTGTCGACCCGCGAGCTGTTCGAGACCGTCGACGTCGCGCGACTGCCGCGCCACCGGGTCGCGCTCGGCGAGGTCGCCGGACGCAGCGGGACGCTGGCCGTGCAGGGGCCCCTGGCGTAAGGCCTTGTCGTCCTGGCGCCGTGGCGCGCGCGCTCAGCCCTCGATGCGAGCGTACGCCGAGTGGTTGTGGATCGACTCGAAGTTCTCGGCCTCGACGACGAACCGCCGCACGCGCGCGTCGCCGCGCAGCGCCGTCGCGACGTCGCGCACCAGGTCTTCGACGAACTTCGGGTTGTCGTAGGCGCGCTCGGTGACGTGCTTCTCGTCGACGCGCTTGAGCAGCCCGTAGAGCTCGCTCGAGGCCTGCGCTTCGGCCAGCGCGATCAGTTCCTCGGGTTCGATCGGCGCGCCCGCCTCGACCGACACGGTGACGTGCGACCGCTGGTTGTGCGCGCCGTACTCGGAGATCGTCTTCGAGCACGGGCACAGGCTCGTGCACGGCACGACCACCGTCAGCGTCGTCACCGCGTCGCGGACGCCGCCCTCGACGACGATCGACAGGTCGTAGTCCATCAGGCTCTGCACCTGGGAGACCGGCGCGGTCTTGCGCACGAACAGCGGCAGCGCGAGCTCGATGCGGCCGCCGTCGGCCTCGAGCAGCCCGAGCATCTCGACGAACATCTCGCGCATGCCCGCCGCGTCGAGCGCCGGACGATCGGCCGCCAGTCGCGCCTCGAGCAGCGCGATGAAGCGCGACATGTGCGTGCCCTTCTGGTCGGCCGGCAGCGCGACGTACAGGCCGAACTGGCCCACGCTGGGCTGGTCGGCGCCGGCGCTGCGCCAGCGCAGCGGGTAGCGCAGCCCCTTCACGCCGACGCGCTGGATCGGCAGCTCGCGTCGATCGGGGCTGCCCTGCACGTCGGCCATCACGCCCGCCAGCAGCACGCTGGTGTCGCGGGTGTTCATCGGGTGTTCTCCGTCGGTATCCAATGTCTGTCTTCAGCTGGCGCGGCTCATGACGAGCCGCGGCCCGCCCTCGCCGGCCAGCACGTCGCCGAAGCGCTCGCGCACCGCGCGCTCGATGCCCTCGCCGTCGAGGCCTTCGAGCCGCAGCAGCAGCGCCTGCTCGCCGTGATCGATGAAGCGGTCGGGCAGGCCGAGCTGCAGCAGCGGGCGCACGATGCCGGCGGCCGCCAGTGCCTCGGCCACTGCGCTGCCCGCGCCGCCCATCACCACGTGCTCCTCGATCGTGACGAAGGCTTCGTGCGAGCGGGCCAGCTCGGCGAGCAGCTGCTCGTCGACCGGCTTGACGAAGCGCATGTTGACCACCGTCGCGTCGAGCGCGTCGCCGGCCGCGAGCGCCGGGGCCAGCATCGTGCCGAACGCGAGCAGCGCGACGCGGCGCCCCTGCCGGCACACGTGCCCGCGGCCGATCGGCAGCGCAGTGAGGTCCTGCGAGACCGCGGCCCCGGTGCCCGCGCCGCGCGGATAGCGCACCGCCGACGGGCCGTCGTGCCGGAACGCGGTGTACAGCATCTGGCGGCACTCGTTCTCGTCGGACGGCGCCATCACGACCATGTTCGGGATGCAGCGCAGGAACGCAAGATCGTAGGTGCCCGCGTGCGTGGCGCCGTCGGCGCCGACGATGCCGGCGCGATCGAGCGCGAACACCACCGGCAGGTTCTGCAGCGCGACGTCGTGGACCAGCTGGTCGTAGCCGCGCTGCAGGAACGTGCTGTAGATCGCCACGACCGGCTTCAGGCCCTCGCAGGCCAGCCCCGCGGCGAACGTGACCGCGTGCTGCTCGGCGATGCCCACGTCGAAGTAGCGCTGCGGGAAGCGCCGCTCGAACTCGACCAGGCCGGAGCCCTCGCGCATCGCCGGCGTGATCGCGACCAGCCGCTCGTCGAGCGCGGCCATGTCGCAGACCCAGTCGGAGAACACCTTCGTGTAGGTGGGCCGCGGCGGCGTCGCCGGCTTGAGGATGCCCTCCTGCGGATCGAAGCGGCCGGGCCCGTGGTAGAGCACCGGGTCGGCCTCGGCCAGCTTGTAGCCTTGCCCCTTGCGCGTGACGATGTGCAGGAACTGCGCGCCGCGCAGCTCGCGCAGGTTCTGCAGCGTCGGGATCAGGCTGTCGAGGTCGTGCCCGTCGATCGGGCCCACGTAGTTGAAGCCGAACTCCTCGAACATCGTGCCGCCGGGCACCACCATGCCCTTCGCGTGTTCTTCGAGTCGTCGCGCGAGCTCGAACAGCGGCGGAACGTTCGAGAGGACCGCGCGGCCCACGTCGCGCGCCTTCGCGTAGAAACGCCCGGAAAGCAGCCGCGCGAGGTAGCGGTTCAGCGCGCCCACCGGCGGCGAGATCGACATGTCGTTGTCGTTGAGCACGACCAGCAGGTCGATGTCGGGCGTCACGCCGACGTTGTTCATCGCCTCGAAGGCCATGCCCGCACTCATCGCGCCGTCGCCGATCACGGCCACGTGGCGACGCCGCCCGGGCCCCTGGTTCTCGCCCTTGTTGCGCGAAGCCACCGCCATGCCCAGCGCCGCCGAGATCGACGTCGACGAATGCGCGGTGCCGAAGGCGTCGTACTCGCTCTCGCTGCGCTTCGGGAAACCGGAGATGCCGCCGTACTGGCGCAGCCCCGCCATCCGGTCGCGGCGCCCTGTCAGGATCTTGTGCGGGTAGCTCTGGTGGCCGACGTCCCAGATCAGGCGGTCGCGCGGCGTGTCGAAGACGTAATGCAGCGCGATCGCGAGTTCGATCGTGCCGAGATTCGACGACAGGTGCCCGCCGGTGCGCGAGACCGCGTCGAGAACGAAGCTGCGCAACTCGGTGGCCAGCTGCGCCAGCTCGCTGCGCCCGAGCCCGCGCAGGTCGGCCGGCCCGTCGATCGACTCGAGCAGCGGCCAGCTGCCGCGTTCGCCTCGCGCCTGCGCCGAGTCCATCACGACTTCCTCAGCACGATCAGGTCTGCGAGGCCGGCCAGCCGGTGGCCCGCCTCGCCGAGCGGCGCGATCGCCTCGCGCGCCTCCCCGCGCAGCCGCCCCGCCAGTTGTCGCGCCGCTTCGAGACCGAGCGCGGACACGTAGGTCGGCTTGTTGCTCTGCGCGTCCTTGCCGGCGGTCTTTCCGAGCGTCGCGGCGTCGCCCTCGACGTCGAGGATGTCGTCGACCACCTGGAACGCCAGGCCGATCGCGTCGGCATAACGGTCGAGCGCCTGCATGCGCCGCGCGCGCGCCTCGCCGGCGCCCGCGCCGAAGTCGGCCGCGCACAGGCCGCCGAGCCGCACCGAGGCGCGCAACAGCGCCCCGGTCTTGCGCCGGTGCATGTCCTCGAGCGCGTCGCGATCGAGGGCGACGCCGACCGAGGCGAGGTCGATCGCCTGGCCGCCGGCCATGCCCTGCGAGCCCGCGGCATGCGCAAGCTCTGCGACCATCGCGGCGACGGCCGCCGCCGCGCCGTGGCCAGCCGCCGCCGCCAGCGACTCGAACGCGAGCGCCTGCAACGCGTCGCCGACCAGCATCGCCAGCGCCTCGCCGTACTTCACGTGCACCGTCGGGCGTCCGCGGCGCAGCACGTCGTCGTCCATGCACGGCAGGTCGTCGTGCACCAGCGAATAGGCGTGCACCAGTTCGACGGCGCAGGCCACGCAGTCGAGCGCCGCGATCGGCGCGCCGCCCGCCTCGCCGGCCGCGTAGACGAGCATCGGGCGCACGCGCTTGCCGCCGCCGAGCACCGCGTAGCGCATCGCCTCGTGCAGCGGCGACGGGTGCGCCGAGGCCGGCGGCAGCACGCGCTCGAGCGCCTGCTCGGCGCGCTGGCCGCGCGCCGCGAGCCAGCGATCGAACGGCAGCGTGCCGGCCGCGGGCGCGGTGGCGGTGGTCAGGTCGCTCATCAGGACTCTTCCGCGTCGTCGGGCTCGAACGGGCGCAGCAGGTCGGCCTCGAGGATGCGGACCTGCTGCTGGACCTCCGACAACGACTTTCGGCACCAGCCGATCAACGCCGCGCCCCGGCGGTAGTCGGCCAGCGACTGCTCGAGCGACAGGGTGCCGCTCTCCATCCGCTGGACGATGCTCTCGAGCTCGCCCAGTGCGAGCTCGAAGGACTCGGGGGCCGGGCCATCCGGCACGGGGGCGGTCGCGGCGCCGGCGCCCGCCGGTTCCACGGCGGGATCGCCGGGCTGGCGGCTGGAAGACTTGGCCATCGATGGGAATCCGGAGCCTGGCGGAGCAGGTCAAAGCGTTGATTTTACTTTTGTTTTGCCCGGCCCGCCGGACGAGGGCGAAATTCGAGACGCGCGCCTATGGATCGGCTTGCCTTGGCCGCCAATCAGGGTATCCTTCGCCCTCCCAGAGCGCACCTGCCCTGGTTGGCCGTCCCGGGGCGCTCCCGAGGCCGGGCTTGGTTCCGTCCTTCGACTGGCATGGAGGGTCAGGATGTCGGATCTGGGTCGACGCGAATTTCTCGTACCCGCACGCAGTCAACTCCCCGTTTCCGCCTACTTCGACGAAGCGCTGTTCCGGCGCGAGCTCGACGTGCTGTTCCGGCAAGGCCCCGGCTACGTGGGCCACGAACTGATGGTGCCCGAGACGGGCGACTACCACGCGCTCGCCGCCGAGCGCGAGGGTCGCGTGCTGGTGCGCAGCCCCGGCGGGGTCGAACTGCTGTCCAACGTCTGCCGCCACCGCCAGGCGGTGATGCTCAACGGCCGCGGGCATTCCGACAACATCGTCTGCCCGCTGCACCGCTGGACGTACGACCTGTCGGGCAACCTGCTCGGGGCACCGCACTTCGAACGGCAGCCCTGCGTGAAGCTGGGCAGCACGCCGCTGCAGAACTGGCGCGGCCTGCTGTTCGAGGGCCCGCGTGACGTCGGGCGCGATCTCGCGGCGCTGGGCGTCGGCCCGGAGTTCGACTTCTCGGGCTACCTGCTCGACCACGTCGAGATCCACGAGTGCGCGTACAACTGGAAGACGTTCATCGAGGTCTACCTCGAGGACTACCACGTCGTGCCGTTCCATCCGGGGCTCGGCCACTTCGTCTCCTGCGACGACCTGCGCTGGGAGTTCGGCGAGTGGTATTCGGTGCAGACCGTCGGCACCTTCAAGGGGCTGCGCAAGCCGGGAACGCCGGTGTACAAGCGCTGGCAGGAGCAGGTGCTGCGCTTCGGCAACGGCGAGTTGCCCCGGCACGGCGCGGTCTGGCTGACCTACTACCCGAACGTGATGGTCGAGTGGTACCCGTACGTGCTGGTCGTCTCGACGCTGGTGCCGCGCGGACCGCAGCAGACGACCAACATCGTCGAGTTCTACTATCCGGAAGAGATCGCGCTGTTCGAGCGCGAGTTCGTCGAAGCCGAGCGCGCCGCCTACATGGAGACTGCGATCGAGGACGACGAGATCGCGCTGCGGATGGACGCCGGCCGGCGGGCACTGCTCGAGCGGGGCGAAGACGACGCCGGCCCGTACCAGAGCCCGATGGAAGACGGGATGCAGCATTTCCACGAGTTCCTGCGCCGCCAGCTGGGCGCGATCTGAACCGCCGCAGACCTCGCCGGCGGCCGCGCGCCGGCCACCGGCTCCCGGAGAGATGCCGATGAGCTGGACCACCGTGATCACGGCCGACGAGCTGGCCGCCCGCCTCGACCAGTGCCTGGTCGTCGACTGCCGCCACGAATTGACCGATCCCGAGGTCGGGCCGATCGCCTGGTCGGTCGGCCACATCCCCGGCGCGTTCTTCCTGCACCAGGATTTCGACCTGGCCGGCCCGAAGACGGGCCGCAATGGCCGCCATCCGCTGCCCGATCGCGAGACGCTGCGCCGCAAGCTGGAGTCGATCGGCCTGTCCGACGGCCGCCAGCTCGTCGCCTACGACGACAGCGGTGGTGCCTTCGCGGTGCGCCTGTGGTGGCTGGCGCGCTGGCTCGGGCACCGCGAGGCCGCGGTGCTCGACGGCGGCATCCAGGCCTGGCGCAAGGCGGGCTACCCGGCGAGCCGCGAAGCACCGGTCGCGCGCCCGGGCACGCTGACGATGCGCGAGCCGCTGGTCGCCCAGATCGACGCCGACGCGGTCCTCGCCGGCTTGCGGGACTCCGCCCGGCTGATCCTCGATGCGCGCAGCCCCGAGCGCTTTCGCGGCGAGGTCGAACCCTACGACCCGGTCGCCGGCCACATCCCTGGCGCGGTGAACCGGCCGTTCCAGGCCAACCTGCGCCCCGACGGCCGCTTCAAGCCGGCCGAAGTGCTGCGCGACGAGTACCTCGCGCTGCTGGCGGGCCGCGACCCTTCCGCGCTGGTTCACCAGTGCGGATCGGGAGTCACGGCCTGCCACAACCTGCTGGCGATGGAGATGGCGGGGCTGCCCGGGGGGGCGCTCTACCCGGGCTCGTGGAGCGAGTGGTGCGCCGACCCGTCGCGGCCAGTCGCCACGGGCGGCGCCGGCTGAAGTCCATGGCGCGGCTCGTCTTCATCGCCGGGCACGCCGGAACCGGCAAGACGACGCTGGCGCGCCGCGCGGTGCCGCTGCTGCACGCGCGCACCGGCGAGAGCTTCTGCGTGCTCGACAAGGACACCGTCTACGGCGCCTACAGCGCGAAGGTGATGGGGCTCCTGACCGGCGATCCGGACGACCGCGACAGCCCGACCTACCTCGAGCACCTGCGCGACCAGGAATACGCGGGCCTGCTCGAGATCGCCGCCGAGAACCTCGCGCTGGGCGTCAACGTGGTGCTGGTGGGGCCGTTCTCGCGCGAAGTGAAATCGAAGCGGGTGTTCGATCCGGCCGCGCTCGGGGCGCCGCCGGGCACCCGCATCTCGGTGGTGTGGGTCGCGCTCGACGAGGCCACTGCGAAAGCGCGCATCGTCGCGCGCGGCGACGCGCGCGACCGCTACAAGCTCGCGCACTGGGACGACTACCGCAAGCGCCGCTTCGACCCGGACCCCGCCGAGTTCCCGGCGCTGCTGCGATTCGACAACGCGGCGTTCGACGAAGCCGCGTTCGAGCGACTGGTCGCGACGATCTGCCGCGAGCCGTGAAGACCTAGGCGGGGCGCCGGCGCAGCGCCAGCGACAGCGCCGCCGCGCAGCACGCCATCGCCAGCCACTGCGGCGTGCCGAGCGGCTCGCCGAGGACGATCGCCCCCGACACCAGCGCCACCACCGGCACCAGGATCGACGACAGTCCGGCCACGTTGGCGGGCAGCAGCCCGACGATCGCGAACCAGCACAGGTTGCCCAGCGCCATCGGCACCAGCGCGACCCAGGCGATCACGACGATCGACTGTGCCGACGGCACGAACCAGCGGCCGTCGCCGAGCAGCAGCGCGCCGATCGCGATCGGCACGCCGCTCACCAGCAATTGCCATCCGGTGAGCACCGTCGCCGGCGCGAGCGGCGGCCTGCGCTTGATGATCAGCGTGCCGACCGCCCAGCCGAATCCGGCGAGCAGGCCGAGCGCGAGCCCGAGCGGCGCGCGCGCGTAGACGCCGAAATTGGGCAGCATCAGCAGCGCGACGGACGCCGCGCCGAGCACGATCGCCACCGACATGGCGCCGCCGAGCCGCTCGCCGAACGCCAGCCTCGAAAGCAGCGCCGCCCAGAACGGCATCGTGAACCCGAGCACGGCCGCCTGCCCCGAGGGAATCAGGATCGCGGCCCACGCGCTCGCGACGTTCCAGACCAGCAAGTAGGCGAACGACGCGGCGACCACGGTCGGCCAGTCTTCGCGACGGATCGCGAGCGGCTGCCCGCGCGCGCGCGCGACCCCGAGCAGGATGGCCCCGGCCGCGAGCGAGCCGATCGCGCGGAACGTGAAGACCGAGACCTCGCGCATCGCGATCGGCATCAGCGTCCAGTTGGTGCCCCAGACGAGCGTCAGCACGGCCAGCAGCGCGAGCGCGCGACGGTCGGCGTGGGCCATGCGGCTGCGGGTCCGGAAGGGGCGAGGGCGCGCGCCCGTCAGTGCGCGTGAAGCGCCGCGGTGCTCAGCGCGATCACCGCAATGCCCGCCATCATCAGCGCGAACTGCCAGAACCATTCGCCGCCGCGGCGCGTCTCGCGGTGCAGGTCGGGAATCAGGTCGGCCAGCGCGATGTAGATGAAGCTGGCTGCCGCCAGCGCCAGCACGTACGGCAGCAGGTCCTGGGTGCGCGACAGCGACAGGTAGCCGAGCACGCCGCCGGCCACCGCCGACAGGCCGCTCAGCACGTTGTACGCGAGCGCGCGCCCGCGCGTGTAGCCGGCGTTGATGAGGACGATGAAGTCGCCGATTTCCTGCGGGATTTCGTGCGCGGCGATCGCGGCCGTCGTGAGCCACCCGAGCGTCGGGTCGGTGATGAACGCGGCGGCGATCATCACGCCGTCGGCGAAGTTGTGGATGCCGTCGCCGATCAGGATCAGCATGCCGCCGGGGCCGGCCGCTTCGCGATCGTGCCCGTGGTGGTGGTGGTGCCCGTCGCTCTCGTGATGGTGGCTGTGGCGCAGCACCGCGAGCTTCTCGAGGACGAAGAAGCCGATCAGGCCGAGCAGCAGCGTCCAGGAGAGCGCGCGCAGGTCGGAGCCCGATTCGAACGCCTCCGGAATGAGGTTCAGCACCGCGGAACCCAGCAGCAGCCCGGCCGACACGCTGACCAGCCGGTTGACCAGCCCCGCCAGCAGCCCGAGCGAGAGCCACGCGGCGGCGAGCACGCTGGCCACGCCGGCCAGCAGCGTCGCGAGGATCGTCATGACGAGCGTGGACGTCATGAGGATCAGTGCGCCCGTTCCCAGTTGTCGCCGACGCCGCACTCGACCTCGAGCGGCACCGACAGCCGGGCGACGCCGGTCATGATGCGCTGCAGGGCCGGGCGCACCTCGTCGAGCTCGGCCTGCGGCACCTCGAGCACCAGTTCGTCGTGGACCTGCATGATCAGCTTCGCACCCAGCCGGCGCTCGTCGAGCCAACGCTGCACCGCGATCATCGCCATCTTGATCAGGTCGGCCGCCGTGCCCTGCATCGGCGCGTTGATCGCCGCGCGCTCGGCGGCGGCGCGGCGCGGGCCGTTCGGGCTGTTGATCTCCGCGAGCCACAGGCGCCGGCCGAACACCGTCTCGACGTAGCCCTGGCTGCGCGCCAGCGCGCGCGTCTCCTCCATGTAGCGCGCGACGCCCGGATAGCGCGCGAAGTAGCGCTCGATGTAGTTCTTCGCCGCGTCGCGCTCGATGCCCAGGTTCGAGGCCAGGCCGTAGGCGCTCATGCCGTAGATCAGTCCGAAGTTGATCACCTTGGCGTAGCGGCGCTGCTCGGCACTGATCTCGGACGGCGAGACGCCGAAGATCTCGGCCGCGGTGGCGCGATGCACGTCGAGCCCCTGCTCGAACGCGCGCAGCAGGCTCGCGTCGCCCGAGATGTGCGCCATGATGCGCAGTTCGATCTGCGAGTAGTCGGCCGACACGATGCTCGCGCCGGGCGGCGCGACGAAGGCCTCGCGGATGCGCCGTCCCTCGGCGGTGCGCACCGGGATGTTCTGCAGGTTCGGGTCGCTGGACGCCAGGCGCCCGGTGACGGCCACCGCCTGCGAGTAGCTGGTGTGCACCCGTCCGCTGCGCGGATCGACCATCTTCGGCAGCTTGTCGGTGTAGGTGCTCTTGAGCTTGGCGAGCGCGCGCCAGTCGAGCAGGATGCGCGGCAGCGGATAGTCTTCGGCCAGCTTCGCCAGGACCTCCTCGTCGGTGGACGGTGCGCCGCTGGCGGTCTTGCGGACGACCGGCAGGCCGAGCCGGCCGAAGAGGATCTCGCCGAGCTGCTTCGGCGAGTTCAGGTTGAACGGCTGCCCCGCGGCCTCGACCGCGCGCCGCTCGAGTTCGAGCATCTTGCGGCCGAGCTCGTCGGACTGCCGCACCAGCGCCGGCGCGTCGATCAGCACGCCGTTGCGCTCCATGCGTTGCAGCACGGTGGACACCGGGATCTCGATCTCGCGGTAGATCCGGTCGAGCGCCGCGTGCTCGGCGATGCGCGGGTACAGCGTGCGATGCAGGTGCATCGTGACGTCGGCGTCCTCGGCGGCGTAGCGGGCCGCCCGGTCGATCGGCACCTGCTCGAAGCCGATCTGGCTCGCGCCCTTGCCCGCGACCTCCTGGTAGGTGATCGTGCGGCGGCCGAGGTGGCGCTCGGCGAGCGAGTCCATGTCGTGGTTGCGATGCGCCTCGAGCACGTAGCTCTCGAGCAGCGTGTCGTGGGCGACGCCGGCCAGGCGCACGCCGTGGTTCTCGAGAACGTGGGTGTCGTACTTCAGGTTCTGGCCCACCTTCGCGCGCGCGGGGTTCTCGAGCCAGCCGCGCAGCCGCGACAGCACGTGCTCGCGCGACAGCTGCTCCGGCGCGCCCGCGTAGCGGTGCGCGACCGGCACGTAGCAGGCCTCGAACGGCGCGATCGACAGCGACAGGCCCACCAGTTCGGCGGCCATCGGGTCTAGCGAAGTGGTCTCGGTGTCGAAGGCGACGAGCTCGGCGGCCTCGATGCGCGCGATCCATCGCCCGAGCGCCTCGTCGTCGAGCACCGTCTCGTAGGCGAGCCCGCGCTCCGACGCCGCCGCGCCGCCCGGGGCCGCTGCAGCGCCCTGCGATGCGTCGGTTGGCGCCTCGCGCGGCCCCTCGCCTGGCGCCGCGCCACCGGCGCTGCCGGCAGCCGGGCCTGGCTGCGCGTCGAGCTCGCGCAGCCAGCTGCGGAACTCGCAGCGCTCGAACAGCGCGCGCAGCGCGACCGTGTCCTCGTCGGCGAGATCGAGCGACGCGTCGATCGACTCGACGTGCGGCCTGAGGTCGCAATCGGTCTTCACCGTGACCAGCTTGCGGGCCACCGGCAGCCAGTCGAGCGCCTTGCGCAGGTTCTCGCCGACGACGCCGCCGATCGCGTGGGCGTGCTCGACGATCGCGTCGAGCGATCCGTACTGCTCGAGCCACTTCACCGCGGTCTTCGGGCCCACCTTGTCGACGCCGGGGACGTTGTCGACCGCGTCGCCGACCAGCGTCAGCCAGTCGACGATGCGCTCCGGAGGCACGCCGAAGCGCGCCTTCACGCCTTCGCGGTCGAGCCGCTCGACAGGGCCGCCCTCGCGGCTGGCCATCGTGTTGACCAGCACGACGTGGTCGTCGACCAGCTGGGCGAGATCCTTGTCGCCGGTGGAGATCACCGTGTCCATGCCACGGCGCGACGCGTCGCAGGCCAGCGTCGCGATCACGTCGTCGGCCTCGATGCCTTCGATCATCAGCAGCGGCCAGCCGAGCGCGCGCACCATCTCGTGGATGACCGGGATCTGGCGCACGAGGTCTTCGGGCATCGCCTTGCGATTGGCCTTGTACTCGGCATACCAGTCGTCGCGGAAGGTCTTGCCGGGCGCGTCGAATACCACGGCACCGTGCGTGGCGCCGCCGCCCAATTTGCCGTCGGCACGCAGACGCCGTAGCATCGCCACCATGCCGCGGACCGCGCCGGTCGGCTCGCCGCTGCCGGTGCGCAGGTCCGGCATCGCGTGAAACGCGCGATACAGGAAACTCGAGCCGTCAACCAGCAGAAGCGTCTTTTCGGACATGTCCAGCAGCAAGCAGGTGCCGCAGTTGCGCGCGATCGCGAGCCAGGAACGCTCGACGTCGCTGAAAGCGCGCGAGTCCTGGCACATCCTGGGAATTATCTCAGAGTTCGTCGAGGCGACCGAGCGGCTCGCCGAGATACGCCCGGCGGTGTCGATCTTCGGAAGCGCCCGCGTGCACCCCGGGCACCGCTGGTACGAGGCCACCGTCGACCTCGCGCGACGGCTCTCCGACGCCGGGTTCGCGATCGTCTCCGGGGGCGGCCCCGGCATCATGGAGGCAGCCAACCGTGGCGGCTACGCAGGCAAGTCGGCGTCGGTCGGACTGAACATCCAGCTGCCGATGGAGCAGAGCGGCAACGGCTACCAGGACATCTCGCTCACCTTCCGCCACTTCTTCGCACGCAAGGTGGCCTTCGCGAAGTACGCCACCGCGTTCGTCGCGCTGCCCGGCGGCTACGGCACGCTCGACGAGCTGTGCGAGGTGCTGACCATGGTGCAGACGCGGATGGGGCGGCGCATCCCGATCATCCTGATGGACTCGGGGTTCTGGTCGGGCCTGATCGACTGGATGCGCGAGCAGTTGCTCGGCAACGGCCTGATCTCCGACGGCGACCTGGAGCTCATCCAGGTGATCGACGACCCCGCGCAGGTCGTCGAGGCGATCTTCGACTACTACCAGACGCGCGGCTTCGTGCCGACCGCCGACGAACACGAGCGGATGCTCTACCTGTAGGGGCGCAGGCGACTCCTCGACATGGCCGTCTTCACGCCCGTCACGCGCGAGCAGCTCGCGCACTGGCTCGAGCGCTACGACCTCGGCGA
>CALMSQ010000555.1:0-42990 GCA_937872345.1 uncultured Burkholderiales bacterium
ATCAGCGGACGCACCGTGATGCCGGGCGTCTTCATGTCGATCAGCAGGAAGCTGATGCCCTCCTGCTTCTTCGACGAACTGTCGGTGCGCACCAGGCAGAAGATCCAGTCCCCGTAATGCCCCAGCGTGGTCCAGATCTTCTGGCCGTTGACGACGTAGTGATCGCCGCGACGCTCCGCGCGCGTCTTCAGCGAAGCGAGATCGGAGCCCGATCCAGGTTCGGAGTACCCCTGGCACCAGAAGTCGTCGCAGTGATAGATCCGCGGCAGGAAGCGCCGCTTCTGGGACTCGGTGCCGAACTCCAGCAGCACCGATGCGCACATCGTCAGGCCGAACGGCACGATGGGCGGCGCGCCGGCATACGCGTACTCTTCCTCGAAGATGTAGCGCTTCACCGGCGACCAGTCGGTGCCGCCCCATTCCTTTGGCCAGGACGGCGCGACCCAACCCTTTTTCGCCAGGATCTTGTGCCAGCGAACCAATTCCTCCTTCGACAGATCCTCGTAGTTCAGCACCTTGTCGCGCAGGTCGGCGGGAATGTTGGCATCGAGCCAGCCGCGCACCTCGTCACGGAAGGCGGTTTCTTCGGCCGAATAGTTGAGATCCATCGGTCCTCCAGGGGTTGGGGCGGTGCGCACGGTCGCTCACCGCGGCTGGCGCGGGCGACAACGTGGCAATACTAATCGTGGAAGCTCGCGCTTCGGCCGATTTCGCGCCACTTGGCGAATTGGGCCAGCAGGTGCGCCGCGAATCCCGATGCGTCGTCCGGCACCGGAACGAGTTGCACGCCATCGAGTCGCTCCATCATCGATGGCGACACCAGGCAGGTGTTGATCGCCGCATTCAGTCGCCGAGCAAGACTGCCTGCAAGACCCCTCGGGCCCACGACCCCGAAGAACGTGAACGGTTCGAGCGCGTTCAGCTCCGCGATCCCGGTTGCGCCGATCGACGGAACGCCGGGCAGCGCCGCCAGGGCCCCGGAGTGAGTTTGAGCGAGAACCCGGATCCTCCCCGACCGCGCGAGCGGCAGGGCACTGGTCAGCGTCAGGAAGCCAAGCTGCACGCGGCCAGCGGAGAGCGCGCTGCCGATTTCGGCATCCGACTTCAGCGGGACATGGCGCATTCTAGTGCCCGTTCTCTGCATCAGAAGCTCCATGGCCAGATGATTGGCCATGCCGACCCCGGAAGAGCCGTAGGCGAGCGCTTCGGGTTGGTCCCGGGCATGGTCAACGACGTCCGCGAGACTGTTCAGCGGGGCCTCGGGTGCCACGGCCAGCACGCCCACCGCCTGCGCCACCAGCCCGACGGGAGTCAGGTCGGCCAGCGGGTCGTAGCCGAGTCCCTCGCGCATCGCCGGATTCTGCGCCAGCGAACTGCCCGTACCCATCAGGAGCGTGTACCCGTCCGGGGCGCTGCGCATCAACGACCCGATCGCGACCATCTGGTTTGCGCCGGGGCGGTTCTGGACGACGACCGGCACGCCCAGATGGGTCGACATGGCCGTCGCGAGCAACCTCGCCACGGTATCTGTCGCACTGCCGGGAGCGAACCCGACGAGCAGCCTGATGGCTCGCACCGGGAACTCGGCCGCATGGAGATATTCGGTCTCCGCTGCCAGTGCGCCCGCCGTGTAGATGGTATCGAACAGGGAGCGGCGAATCCGCGCCGGGAGATCCATCGTTGCTCCTCGGTTGTCGCAATCGGGACTGCGCGTCCCCATGAACACGGCACAAGTATCCGGTGAAGCCGGATCTGCCGCAAATCCGTAGAACCTTGTTTTGCAGAGCGGAAAGTCCCGGCCGCCACTCCGGGCGATCTTTCGCGAGGCAGACCTGCGGTCTGCAATGCCGGGTGCGCGGCGCCTGCGGCGCAGAGTCGTCGCCCCTTCCGGCGACCGAGCCGGCATCAGGACGCGCCGCTCACCGATGGCCCGAAAGGCGGGAAGGCCAGGTCGACGTTCCGGGACCCGCCTCGAGTCGATGCCCGGCGGCGACCCGGCACCCGGTGCCGACTCGGGAAGCGTCCGACCGGCGGCAACGCTAACGCATGATGCTGGGGAGGTACAGGGCCAGCCCCGGAAAGGCGATCAACGCCAGCGCAACCAGCCAGATGACACCAATGTACGGCGCGGCGCCGATGGCCACGTCCATCACCCGCGTGCCCGCCGGCGCGATCCCCTTGATCACGAAGAGGTTGATGCCGACGGGGGGCGTGATCAAGGCCATTTCCGAAAACAGCACTGCATAGATGCCGAACCAGACCGGGCTGTATCCGGCCGCGCTGACGATTGGAAGAAAGATGGGCACGGTTATCGTCAGCATCGCGATGACATCGAGAAACGTACCCAGGATCATGTAGATGATGCCGATGAGCACGAGGATGCCCCATGCCGGCAGGCCCGAGTCGGTGACGAAACCCGCTATCGCCGCCTGGACGCCGGTGATGAAGAAAACGTAAGCCAGGAGGTTGCCGCCGACAATGAGCATGTAGATCATCACCGAGGTCTGAACGGTGCTGACCAACGCCCGCCTGAGGGGCGGCCACGAGAGTCGCCGGAAATAGCCCAGACACAACACGAGGGCCAGAAACACGCCCGCCGCACTTGCCTCGATCGCGTCCCAGATGCCGAAAAAGAGGCCGCCGATGATGGCCACGAAGAGGGCGGCGACAGGCAGCAGGCCGACGATTGCGGCGAGCTTCTCCCTGGCCGTCGCATCGTTCGTGTCGACGGGGGCAAGTCGCGGATTGATCCGCACGCGCAGATAGAGGTACGACATGATCGCAGCGGTCAGCACGATGCCCGGGACGATCCCGCCGATCATCACGGCGCCGAGCGAGGCATTGGCGAGAATCGCGTACACGACCATGATGATGCTGGGCGGAATCAGCACCGCGATCGACCCCGCTGTCGCGAGCGTACCGAGGGCGAGGCGCCGATCGTAGCCGCGGCGCTCCATCTCCGGAAGCGTGTTGCCACCGATGGTGGCGCACGAGGCGCTGCTGGAGCCGCAGACGAACCCGAATATCGAGCACATCACCGTGCTGGCCATCGCCAGTCCGCCGCGGGTCTGGCCGACCAACCTGCTGACGTGCCTGAACAGCACCCCCCCTATCCCGAACTCGAGAAGAATGTTCCCCATCAGGATGAACATGGGGATGGCCAGCAGCGAGAAACCGTGCGTGTGCGAATAGGGGATCGACCCCATCATCGCCAGCGAATTCGGCCCGAGCATCACGGTCGCACCCGCCAATGCGCTCAGGGCAAGGCCGAACGCGATCGGCAACCCGGACAGAAGCCCGACGAAGAGCACGCCAGCGGTGACCGCAAGCGCCAGGCCGGCGTCGTCCATTCAAACCTCCTCGCTCATGATTGTCTGGGGTGGACGCATGCCCGGTGCGATCAGAGATAGCTTCCCTCGGCACTGGCGCCCGAGGCGCACGCCGGCAGGTTCCGCGCGCACTCCCAGACATGCCCCGCGAACTGCAGAGCAAGCAGTGCGTACCCCAGCGTCACGCAGATCTTGAACGGATAGATCGGCAGCGCGACCACCACCGTGGCCTCGTCCATCGCGACGCTCGAGATCGCGACGGACAGCGTTGAATAGGCCAGCAGAATCGTGACGATCAGTCCCACGACGCTCACGATGCCACGTGCGACGCGCCTGCCATGGTTGCCGACCAGGGATCGGACGAGTTCCATGCTGACATGCTTGTCGGCATTCTGGACGTAAGCCGCCGGCAGGAATGCCAGTGCGACCTGCAGCAACTCGGTGAGTTCCAACGTCCAGCTGACCGGCGCGCCCAGGAGCCTCTGGACGACGCCGTAGAGGCTGCAAGCGGTGATCACGCAGACGAGAGCGATGCCCACGTACAGCATCGAGTCGCTCAAGCGACGAATCGCCCGGGCAATGCTGTCCAGTCCGTTGAGGATACTCGTGATCACGCCTGGCTCCTTCGACGAGGGGCCGGTCACCCGCCACACGCCGCTTGGGGGGGCCTCGTCAGTCGCTCGAATCGACGGTGCCCGCGCGGACACGCTGACCGCGCGGGCAATCGTGGGCGATTCGCGTCAAAGCGAATCAGATCAGGGATTGAACTTCCTGACGATGTCGATCGCTCGCGGCCCCATTTCCCCGGCGCGAGACAGGTACTCCTTCGTGGCTGCGTCGTTCGCGAGCTTCACGAAGGCTTGTCGCTCCTCCTGGGACGGGTAGTGGGCCTTGCCCTTCCATTTCTTCGAAAGGAACTCGCGGCCTTCATCCATGAACTTGCCATACTCGGCATCGAGTTCGTCACTGAACTTCCTCAGCACCTCGAGCACTGCAGCCCGATCGCGCGCATCGACGGCCTGTAGGTCGCGAATGCTGTAGATCAGGCTCATCGGCGACGTGGTGATGTCCAGGAAGTTGATGTAGTCGAGGCTCTCGTAGAGTTTCCAGTCGATCCAGTTCGACTCCTGAGCCATCAGTCCATTCAGCATGTTGCGCTCGAGGGCCTCCACCACTTGCGGCATCGGCATCGTCATCACCGCGCCCCCGGCCTGCTGGACCGCTATGCGCTCCAGACCCAGCGTCCGGATGCGCTGTCCCTTCATGTCGTCCGGGGTGCGAATCGGTTTCCCCTTGCTCCCGAGCGACCGCACCGAAAAGGCCGTCGCCCCCAGGAAGCCGACATTGGCCATTCCCTTCGAGTGCAGGTATTCCTCGTACAGCTTGTCGAGGCCCCCTCGATAGGCCTCCCTGACACCGGTAACCCCCTTGGTCCAGATCGGCACGGTCTCGATGTTGAAGAGGGGATAGGTGCCCGGGTAGTAGCAGGTGCAGATCAGGTTCGCGAAGACGAGGCCCCGGTTCGTCATGTCGATCTGTTCCGGCGCCTTGCCGAGTGCCTCCGACGGATAGATTCCGAACTTGTAGCGACCTTCCGTCCGCTTTTCGAGTTCCGGGAGCACCTGCCGCGCAACCTTGACGAACAGGTGGCCTTCGTTCTGGTAGAAGCCGATCTTGAGTTCGGTGGTCTTGGCTTCGACCGATGCAGGGGCCACCGCTGCGACTGCCGCGGCGACGACAACGCCGGCGCCAGCCGACCAGACGAGTTTCGGAAGTCTCAGTAACTTCATGCCATCCTCCTTGATGCAGTGTCGAGCGTTCGACGGTCGGCGGACCCGGAGACGTGAGCCTCGACCCACCTGCCGGACCCTGCCGCCGTCGATTCGTTCCCTTGAGGGCCTCGAGAGGCCAATCGTGCGAATACCCCGGGGTCAGTCGGGCGAAACTGGCGCGGGCTAGCGTTTGCCCTCCCGCTTGAGCGACCTGTACCCCTCTTTTCGCTGAAGCCAGTCAGCCTCCTCTTCGGGGGGGAGGAAGTCCTGCTTCGCCGTGAAGACCAGATCCTTCCAGGCATCGCCCCCGCTCCACTTGAACGGAGTCTGGACCGTCGTCCTCGGCAGGAACGCGTGCTCAAGGAGCTGGAACGCGTACTCGAGGATCTGCTTCTGCTGCGTTCCGTTGTTGGGTTCGCCGCAAGGGCTGCCCAGCGGAAAGTCGCTGTGCAGCAAGCGGGGAACGCCCACGTGCTCCGGGATATCGCGAGAGGCGGCCATGACCACGGTGGGAATGCCGTTCGCCTCCAGATGCCTCGCAACCAGACTCACGGTCTGGTGGCACATCGGTCAGATGGCGGAGAGCACTGCCACGTCGGCCTGATCTTCCCGACATCGCCGCAGGACCTCGGGGCAGTCCCGCTCGCGCGTGTGGCGTTGGCTGTAGGTGTTATAGACGCCGTGGAATCGACTGCTCAGCCCCTTGATGCGCCCGCTCGCGACCGCCTCGTGAAGCGCGGTGGTCGGGTAATAGGCATCGACGTCCTCGATCGACGTGGCGCCGCGGTCATAGCTGCGAGTACGGCTGAACAACCTCGCGGCCGGCACATTCGAAGCGATGGAGTACACGCCGCCGGCGCTTTGATGACCCTCCGCTTCCGGTTCCTGGGAGCCCCGCTCGGCGATCTCGCTCGTCGACACCAGCACGACACGGCTCTCGGATAGCGGCTTCGACAGCCGTGCAAACGGGACATCCTCGAAATGCGCCCACTGATAGGCGCGCGGGTACCCCTTCGAAAGATAGTACGCGCTCGTCTTGTCTATATATCTGACATACATGCTCACATCGCGTCTCCTAAACCCATTTGTTCGAGCTCTCGCACGACCCGCGTTGCAGGCACGTGGAGTGCCCCAGTATTGGCACTGCCGACATTCGGCGCAACAGTGCCCAAAAGCGTTCCACGTTGCGGAACGTTTCGGGAGACGGCTGCGCGGGGGCGCAGGGCGAATTGCAGTCACCACGGTGGCGAGACGGTGTTCGTGCGCTGCCGCAAGCCAAGGGAATCGTTCCGCTGCACGGAACCGGCGCCGCAGTCTTTGACGCACGAATCTCCGGTCACGATACTCGGACGAGCCGCCAATCGAAGGGGGCGATCGGACCCGATCGCCGGGACAGCGCCGTCCGCTTCGAGCGCCGAGGAGCCGAGCAATGGACGTCGACCATTCCCGCCGCATGTTCGCCGCAGGCCTGTTCGCACTGGGCATCCCCGCCGGCGCCGCGAGCGCGAACCCGCGATACCCGGCCAGACCCATCCGCATCGTCGTGCCGTACCCGCCCAGTGGCGGGGGGGACGGGCAGACGCGGCTCGTCGCCGCGCGACTTGCCGAGCAGTTCGGCCAACCGGTCATCGTCGAGAACAAGCCCGGGGCAAACGGAGCGATTGGCACGGCGGAGGTCGCCAGGGCGCCGGCGGACGGCTACACGCTGCTCTTCGTCACGGCCGCCCAGGTGCTCATGACGCCGATGAGCAACAAGGATGCGGGATTCAAGCTCGAGGACCTGGCACCGGTCGGCGGACTCAGCCGCCAGCCGCTCTTCCTCACCGTTCCATACTCGTCGCCATTCAGGTCCGTAGGCGACCTGATCGCCGCAGGCAAGGCGGGCGGCGCGTCGGTCGCCTACGCGTCGGCGGGGGTCGGCTCGCTGTCCCACTTGCTCGGAGAGATGCTGAACGCGAGAACCGGCGCGAACTTCACGCATGTTCCGTACAAGGGTGTCAGCCAGATCGTCGTTGCGTTGCTCTCGAACGAGGTGACCTATTCGTTCGTCATTGGCTCGGCCGCCATGGGTCAATTCAAGGCCAACAGACTCAGGCCGATCGCCGTGCTGGGTACCGGCAGGTCGTCATTGATGCCCGACGTCCCGACGATGCAGGAGGCCGGCCTCGACGGTTTCTCGCTCAACACCTGGTTCGGATTCATGGCGCCAGCGGCAACCCCCGGACCGATCATCAACGTCCTGCAGAGGCAACTCGCGAAGATCCTGAACGAGCCCGAGATCAGGAACAAGCTCGAGCAGGTGGTGGCCGAACCGTGGCCTGCCACGCCGGACGAGTTCGCCGCAGTGCTGCGCGCCGAGGCGTCGCTGTACGAAGCGGCAGCCAGGAATGCCGGCATCGCGACCAGGTGACGGAGCCGAAGCCGAAGATCGGCTCGGGGCATCCCGGACGGGCCGGACGGGATCGGGTCACTCGAAGCGGGGCGGCCGCTTCTCGATGAATGCGGCGACGGCTTCCTCGTGCTGCGTCGTCTTGTGCGCGATCGCCTGAAACGCGGCGGACAGCTCCAGCAGGGTGTCCAGCCGGACGTGCTGCCCTTCCCGCAGCAGCCGCTTGGTCAGCCGAAGCGTCGGACCCGGATTGGCCGCAATGCGCCGGGCAAGCACGCGCGCCGTCGGCATCAGTTCGTCGTGCGGAACGACCCGACTGACCAGCCCGCACGCCAGCGCTTCGCGTGCATCGATCGTCTCCCCGGTGAACGACATCTCCGCTGCCTTCGACATCCCGACGACGCGCGGCAGCAGCCACGCACCGCCGTCGCCGGGAACGATCCCGACCTTGATGAAGCTCTCCGCGAATTTCGCGCCCTCCGAGGCGATCCGGATGTCGCACATGCACGCGAGATCGCAACCCGCGCCGATCGCCGCGCCGTTGACCGCGGCGATCGTCGGAACCTCGAGATCGTAGAGCGCCAGCGGAAGACGCTGGATCCCGCGCCGGTACTCATCCCTGATCGGCGCCGAAGCAATCGCATCGCGCGAGTAGCGCTGCATGTCCTTCACGTTGCCGCCCGAGCTGAAGGCGCTGCCGGCTCCGGTCACGATGACGACCTTCACCGTGGAATCGGCGGCGATGCGATCGCAGGCGGCGACAAATTCCGAAACGGCTGAATTGCCGGTCAACGGGTTGCGTGCCTCCGGCTGGTTCATCGTCAGCGTGACGATGCTCCCGTCCTGCTCGAAGTTCAGAAAGGCGGCCATCGAGAGCTCCTCGTGATACAGGGACGCGTGCCGTCAGCCAGGCGTGCCGTCGGCGCATACCATCCGTTGCTGGACGAACTCGAGCGGGGCAAGCGTGTCGTCGAGCAAGGCATGCCCAAGGCGCCGGTTCCAGTAGCCTTGCCCGCCGTAGGCGGCGCGCCATTCGTGGAGCCGTCGCGTCAGCATCTGCAGATCGTACTCATCGGTGACACCGATCGCGCCATGCACGGCATGACCGATGGCGGCAACGAGCGCCGCCGCCTCGCCGACGCGCGACTTCGCAACCGCGGCCCTGAGCGGAGCAATGCGCCAGGCGTTGCCTGACAGTGCGAAGAGGGCCGCGGCGCGGGCTGCGGAGCATTGCTCGGCCATCACGCTGACCTGCTGCTGGATCGCCTGCTGCCTGGCGATAGGACGCCCGAACTGCACGCGCTCGTTGGCGTAGGCGATCGTCATTGCGGCGACCCGCTCCATTGCGCCGGCCATCTGGGCGGCCACGAGCGCCGCGGCGACCGCCATCCAGTCAGGGCGTCCTGCCAGGTTGTCGCCACACTCGATCACGCTCCCAGGGACTGCTGGCCAATGCAGGTCCGCCGACAGGCTGCCGCGGCCGCCCGAGCGGCTTCGCCGCGCGTCGTCGGTGGACACGAGCAGGTCGCCGCTCGCCGTCGACAACAGGACCCAATCGGCGACGAGTCCGTAGGGGACCGCGTCTGCGACGATCCCATCCCCGGTATCGCGGATTCCCGAGCAGGCGATCGTGATGGCGCCATCCGGAGTCCGCAAGCCGGCCTCGGCGAGCGATGCCCGCACTGACATCGTCAGGGCCAGCGGCACCGGAAGCGCGTGGCGCCCGGACGCGAAGGGAATCGCCGCGGCCTCCTGCATCCCGAGCCCTGCGCCTCCGAGGTCTTCGGGAATCAGCGCGTCGGCAAAACCGGTCTCGCGCAGTTCCGTCCAGAGCCCGGACGCGCCGCGGCCGCTGTCGTCGGTCTCGATCTCGCGGACACGACGCAGGTCGCATCGTCCCGCGAGGAACTGCTCGACGGCGTCTGCCAGCAGCGATTCGATCATGGCGCCGCCTACCTCAACCCGAGCCCGCGGGCCACCATGCCGCGCAGGATCTCGCGTGTACCCCCACGCAGCGAGTACATCGGTGCCACCTGGGTCACGTAGGCAAGCGTCCTCGCCAGCGACTCGTCACGGCCCTGCTCCGGCGCCGCCGCAAGTGCGTCGGCGATGAGTATCGGCAACGACTGCTCGAACTCGGTGCCCAGGTCCTTGACCAGCGCCGCCTCCACCGCGGGGTTCCGCCCCTGCGCGAGCAAGGCGACCACCGACTGGGTCATCTCCCGCAGCACGCACAGGTGCGCGGCGAAACGGCCCGCCAGCGCAACCGACTCGGGGTCCGGCGCGCCCCCCGCCACCGCGCGGCGTCTCAGCATCGCAAGCCACTCTTCCAGGAGCACGATGCTCGAATAGATTCGCTCGGGACCGCTGCGCTCGAATCCGAGCTCCGCGGTCACCTGTTCCCAACCGGCGCCCTCCTCGCCGATCAGCGCATCGGCCGGCAGCTCGACGTCGTCGAAGAAGATCTCGGAAAAATGGGCGTCCCCGGCCAGGTCACGGATGGGCCGTATCGTGACGCCGGGAAGCGCGAGATCGACGATCAGCTGCGACAGCCCCGCGTGGCGATCGGCAGGGGTACCCGAGGTCCTCACGAGCGCGATCATGTAGTGAGAACGTGGGGCGTTGGTCGTCCAGATCTTTCGCCCATTGAGTCGCCAGCCGGTCCGGGTCCTCTCCGCTCTCGTGGAAACGCTCGCCAGATCAGAGCCCGCATTCGGCTCGCTCATGCCGATGCAGAAAAATGCTTCGGCAGTGCAGATCCGGCGCAGATAGAACTGCTTCTGCGCCTCGGTGCCGTACCTGGCGATCAGCGGTCCACTTTGCCGGTCGGCGATCCAGTGGGCCGAAACCGGGGCGCCGGCCGCCAGCAGCTCCTCGACGACGACGAGGCGCGCGAAGTGTCCGCGCCCTCCCCCCCCATACTCGGGCGGAAGGGTGAGCCCGACCCAGCCCCGCCGCGCCAGCTGGCGGCTGAACTCGGCGTCGAAACCGAACCACGAGCGCGCGCGGACTTCGGGCGGCGTATTGACCACGTACTGCCGCGCAAACTCGCGAACCGGAATCCGCAGCGCCTCGTCTTCAGCCGGGATCGTCGCAGGGGACAGCGCGCCAATCATGAGGGACGTCTTTCCGGTGCGCCGGAATCGGGTTCGGCAGCCTCACGCACCGGCAGCGACCTCTGTCGTCACTGCGCCTGGATGACCAGGCCGTCCCGCTCCAGAGCGGCGATGGTGTCGCCGCCGTAGCCGAATTCGCCCAGGATCTCGCGCGTGTGCTGCCCGGCCCGGGGTGCAGCCGGCAGCACGCCGGTTCGTTCGGTTCCGGGTGCGTGCGGCAGCGGGATCCTGCCATAGGGTCGCTGGTCTGCCTCGGCGAAGTAGCCCATGTGCGTCATCTGCGGGTCGCTTCGCAACTGCTGGTAGTTCTGCACGGGCGCGAAGAGCACGTCGTGCTTCTCGAATTCGACCGCCCACGCGCCGGTGTCGCGCTGGCGCACGATCTCGGCCACCGCCGCGGTCAGTTCGGCTGCGTGACGGCCCCTCTCGGCCCTCGTCGCGAAGCGCGGATCGGTCAGCCAGTCCTCCCGACCGAGCGACCGGCAAACTCCTTCCCACATCTGTTCGCGCAGCGTCGCGACGACGATGTGACCGTCGCGGGTCGCGAAGACCCCGGAAGGCACGCTCACCGGCGGCTTGTACTGTCCGGCAAACAGGAAGTCGTCGAGAATCGGTCCGGACTGAAATGCGGCACAACACTCGGCCAACGAAATCTTGACGTGGGTTCCGCGCCCCTCGGCCCCTCTGCGGGCATCGCGAGCGTACAACGCCGCCCCCACGCAGTTGACCGCGTAGAGAGCGGTGATCGTGTCGGGCACATAGAGCCCGATTCGCCTCGGCGTGCCCGAATCGTCCCGATTCGCCACCGCCATGCCCGTCATCGCCTGCAACACCGAGTCCGTCGCCGGCTTGTGCGAGAGCGGGCCTGAATCCCCGAAACCGGTGATCGACACGTAGATCAATTTCGGATTCAGCGCGGATAGCGCCGCGTATCCGATCCCCAGCTTGTCCATGACTCCGGGCCGGAAGTTCTCGACGAGCACGTCGGCGCGCTGAACCAGCTTTTCAAGCACCGCGCGGCCGGCGGGCCGCGTCACGTCGATGCATATCGACCGCTTGCCGATGTTGTTGACCACCGCAAGGGCAGTCATGCCCTCGTCGCCGCCACCCATGACGCGGATCCAGTCGCCGGACGGCGGTTCGACCTTGATGACCTCCGCGCCGTGTTGGCGCAGCAGAGTCGGGCAATAGGGGCCCGCCATCCCCTGGCTCAGGTCGAGAACCAGGATGCCTGCGTAGGGGCCCTTCGCTACCTCGTTCATTGACATCGTCCAGTTCGTCGGGTCGGTGCACGTGCCGGGGATCGTCAGGTCGAACGCCGATCTCCGTCAACCTCTCCGAATATCATTCCGCGCCGCGGAACACGTCGCAGCGAGCAGGCTCTCATCCGCCCCGGGCGGAGCCGGCGTCGCGCCTGCAGGCAATCGCCTTCATGGCCTCCAGCTCCGAGATGCGCTCGGGGCTGTAGCCCAGCAGCTCACCGAGGACCGAATGGGTATGCTCGCCGAGAAGCGGCGCACCGCGCGCCGCGACGAGTGGCGTGCCCGTCATGCTCATCGGCAACCGTACGTTGGGCACGGTTCCGACGCCGGTGTGCGGCGCCGTACCGATGATTCCGCGCTCCTTCATCTCGCCAGACTCGACGGCTTGCGCAATCGAGCGCACCGGTCCCGCTGGAACCCCTGCCGAGCGCAGCGTCTCCATCCAGTCGTCGCGCGTGGCCCTCGAGAACAGGTGCTGGAGCGTCGCCTTCAATTCGGCCCGGTTTCGCATGCGCGCATTGTTCGTCGCGAACTTCCCGGACTGCAGTTCAGGGGGCTCGCCCATCGCCTTCACGAGCTTCCTCCAGACGCCTTCGCCGGCGACCATCATGTAGAAGCTGCCATCGCGCGCATCGAAGAGATCGGCCGGAGCCACCACCGGACTGTTGTTGCCAACGCGCGGCGGATCGATTCCGCTCACCAGGTAGTTCATCGTGACGTAGGGGATGAAGCTCGCCGCGTTATCGAACAGCGGTACATCGATGTACTGTCCGACACCACTGGCAGTGCGTGCATACAGGGCTGCGAGAATCGCGTGTGCCGCGTACATCCCCGTGGTCAGGTCGACGATGGCGGCCGCGGACCTGTGCGGCTCGCCGTCGGGAAAGCCGTTCAGGTACATCAGTCCGCTCTCGGCCTGGATGACCGGATCGTAGCCGGCGCGGGCGGCGTAGCGCCCGGTGCGGCCATAGGCAGAGATCGAACAGTAGATCAGGCGCGGATTCTCTTGCGCCAGCGCCTCGTAGCCCAGACCGAGCCGGGGCATGACGCCGGTGGCGAAGTTCTCCAGCAGCACGTCGGATTTCGCCACGATCTCGCGAGCGACTCGCCTCCCCTCCTCGACGGAGAGGTCCAGCATGACTCCATGCTTGTTGCGGTTCATGCTGAGGAAGGTAGGGCTCTCTCCCTCCAGATCCGGCGGTGTGTAGCCGCGTGTCGCGTCGCCGGCCGGCGGCTCGATCTTGATGACCTCGGCCCCCATGTCGGCGAGGATGAGCGCGCAATACGGCCCGGCGATCAGGTGGGAGAAGTCGGCGACGCGTACGCCATCGAGCGCGGCAGGCATTGCGATGATTCCTTTCTCGCATCGGGAACACAGTGGGCTGCACGACGGCAAGCGACGGGCGAGGCCGGACTTCCAGAACGCAGGGCTAGCGCTTCGGGTAGCTCACCTGCAGGCCCTCGCGCACGTCCTGCTGGATCCCGTACTGCGGGATCGGGTAGCGCAGTCCGTTCCTGGAGAGCGCCTGCATCCCATCGATCGCCTTGGCGACCTGATCCGGCGGCAAGGCCATCAGCATCTCCTCGTCGAGCACGCCACCGTAGCGGCGCTCTCCGAAACAGGGGATCGTGAGGCTCGGCTCTCGGGTCCTCAGCGCGCGCCCCCACGAGTCGGCGCAGGACGACTCGCCGACCACGCTCCAGTCGAAGCGCTTGTAGTCCTTCCACTGCAAGCCATTGATGAAGTAGATCATCGCGCCGGGCGTCGCGTAGAAGAGCGCGATATCGGGCACGTCGAGAGATCCCGGCTGGCCGTCCTCCTTCGCCCCCCATTTGGCCAGCGGGGCGACGACGAGGGCCTCGTACTTTCCCCTGGGGACGACGTTCATCGCGGATTGATGCCTGGCGGCGTCGTCCGGCGTCGCGTACCACACGCCGACCATCTTCTTGCCCGAGTACCACTCCTTGTCCTGCCCTCCGAGACCGACGACGGAGCGGCATTGGTCGCCGACGAGATCTTCCCCCCGGACTCCGACGGTCCAGCCAAGGCGTGCGCACTGCGCAACGATCTGGTCGAGGGTATGGACGGCTTGCGGCCGGCGAATCCTGGGGATCGATTCCATTTCCGCGGCGGACTCGAACAGCTTCATCCCGAACGGGATGGCCCGCAGCTTCAACATCGTGTTGAGGTCCGAGGCGAGTCGTGGGAAATCGAGCGCCGGGCCGGCGCCTGTCAGTGTCGTGTCGTTCATGATCTCGTTCATCGTCGGAAGTTGACTGAATCCCCGCAGATGCGCACCGGGCAAGACACGATCGGGGGGGGGGGGGCGCAACGGCTGGGCCGCCTTCGAGTGTCGCGCGGGTCAGGCGTCCCCGATCTTCAACGCCACTTTCCCGGAGTTCCTGCGGCTCAGGACGACTTCCATCGCTTCGGCGAATCGCGACAGCTCGAAGCAATGCGACAGCCGGGGCCTGATGCGCCCCTGCTGCATCCAGTCGATCAGCTGCGCCATCATGGCCTGCATCCTGGGAGCGTAGGTCTTCCGCTCGTCCGTCGGACCCCATCCGGCATAGGTACCGTAGTTGAAGCCGAGCGCGGACACGTTCTTCACCAGAAGGATGTTCGCCGGAATCTGCGGTATCCGTCCGCTTGCGAATCCCACGGGCAGGATGCGCCCTTCGATCGCGATCGCGCGCAGCGATTCGTCGAAAACGTCCCCGCCGATCGGATCGAAGATCACGTCGGCTCCACGGCCGCCGGTGAACTCCTTGACGCGCGCGCGAAAATCCGACGTCGGCAGCGCGAGGTCTGCACCATGCTCGAGAGCGACTGCCCGCTTCTCCTCGGTGCTCGCGCAGGCAATGACCCGAGCCTGCAGTTGCCTGCCGAGCTCGACCGCGGCCAGCCCGATGGCCCCGGCTGCCCCGTGCACCAACAGCGTCTCGCCGGGTTGCAGGCGCGCGCGCCACACCAGCGCCCCGTAGGCCGTGCCATACGAAGTGGGCAGATAGACCGACCGGTCGAGGTCGAGGTCGGGCGGCAACGGATACACCGTTTCCTCCGTTGCGATCGCGTACTCCGCAAACCCTCCCCAGTCCAGGATGGCCAGCACGCGATCGCCCGGCCTGACGCGCGTCACCCCGGGTGCGACCTCGGTCACGACTCCCGTCACGTCGAATCCGGGCACGAAAGGCAGCGGAGGCCTCACCTGATACTTGCCTGCCACGATGAGGCTGGCTGCGAAGTTCAGGCCCGCATACGCCACTCTCAGGCGTACGCAACCGGGACGAAGCGCCGGGACGGGAATGTCCTCGATGCCGAGGTCCTTCACCTCGCCCCAGCGGCGGCAGAGCAGCGCGCGCATCGGCTAGGCCACCCCGAGCGATCGACCACGGCAGTGCGTCGCGCTGCGGCACATGGCGCACCGGGGCTTCCTTCGCGGGAGCGCGGGCAACCCGCCGCTCGCCTTGTACACCATCTCCGCACTCCCCTAGTTGCCCAGCTGCGAAGGCAGCCAGAGGACGATCTGCGGGAACGCGATGAACGCAGCGAACATCAGCCAGACCAGCGCGATGTACGGCAAGGCACCACGGACGATGTCCGAAGTGGCCGTCCCTGGAGGAGCAAGATCCTTCACGATGAACAGATTGAGTCCGACCGGCGGCGTGATCAATGCCAGCTCGCACGCGAGAACCAGGACGATCCCGAACCACACGGGGTCGTACCCCGCCAGTTCGACAACGGGAAGATAGACGGCAGTGGCAATGATGATCAGTGCCATCACGTCGAAAATGCAGCCGAGGACCGTCAGCACCACGAGCACGAGCACCATGATCGCCCAGCCGGGAAGCGCGAGGCTGCTCACCAGCGTCACCAGCGATCGGTCGAGCTTGCTCACGAACACGAAGTAGTTCAGCAGGTGGGCGGACATGATGATCATGTAGATCATCGCGCAAATTCTGAGTGTCGACTCGATCGATGCGCCGAGGCTTCGCCACGTCAGCCGTCGATAGGCCACGCAGGTCAGGAAGGCCACGACTGCACCGATCGGCGCAGCCTCGATGGCCGACCATGCGCCGATTTGTATGCCGCCGAAGATCGTGAGAAACGCGGCCGCCACGGGTAAAATCGCGACCAGCGATGCAAGTCGCTCGCGCCATGGAGCCCGCGGCGCCACGGGGCACAACGTCTTGTCGAACACCGCTCTCGCGTACACGTACAACGAGATCAGCGCGGTCAGAATCAGCCCGGGGATGATGCCCGCGAAGAACAGGCTGCCCAACGACGTCTGCGACAGCGACGCGTAGATGATCATGACGATGCTGGGAGGGATCAGCGACGAAAGACTCCCGCCGATCGCGATCGCGCCGAGGCTGAGACGACGGTCGTAGCCTCGCTTCTCGACTTCGGGGATCACGACACTGCCGATCGTGGCGGTTCCCGCCGCGGCGGAACCGCAGATGAAACCGAATGCTGCGCCGAGCGCCGTCGCGGCGATGATCAGGCCACCGCGAACATGGCCGAGCCACTTGTCCGCGGCGCCGAACAGGTCCCGCCCGAAATCGTGATGGAAATAGAGGTTTCCCATCAGAACGAAACCGGGCATCGCCAGCAGGCTGAAACTGTCCAGTGCCCCCCAGATCAGGTGTCCGGACTCGAGGAGGTTCCCGAGATCCACGAAGAACAGGCTGCCGACCAGCCCGCTGAGCCCGAGCGCCGCGAAGACCGGAAGACCGATCAGCAGCGTGCCGAACAGGAACGCAATCCCGACGAAGATCCCGGCCGTCTCAACCATCGGCCGGAGCCCCGGTTTGCCGATTCGTCGAAGTCGCCTCCAGCGCCTTCTTGCCGTAGGCGTAGCTGCGGGCGAGAAATTGCAGACCGAGGAGGCACATGCCCGCCGTGAGAACGAACTGGAGCGGGGCGAGCGGTACCCCCATGGTCTCGCTCGCGGTATTGACCCTGAAAGACCAGCTGGCCGTGTTCCACATCTGGATCGTCAACACGGCACAGTAGCCGGCGCCTGCGATGGAACTGGCACAGAGGAGCCAGTTGCGCCGCCGCTCGGAGCACCGCTCGAGAACGAGTCCGACCGCGACGTGCCCCTCTTCCCTCAGGACGTACGCCGCGGACAGCGCCACCAGCAAGACCTGCGAGTAGATCGAGTATTCGAGGGCCCACATCGTGGGGCGCCCGAACACGTACCGGGCAATGACCTCGTACACCATGATCAGGATGATCAGTACGAGCATGCAGCGCCCGCCGTATTTGCCGAGCAGCCCGCTCGTCGCGCCGATGATGCGGACGATCGCCGGTGCGGAGCTCCTGGTTGCCGGCCGTGCGTCGTTCATGACATGTCCCTGATTCCGACCTCACCCAGCCCGATCGCCATGCGGGGCGACGGCGAACGGCGAGGGGCATCGGATCACTCCGGCCCCCCGCCGGGAGACCGTCACTTCGCGCCCGAAGTGGTCTTCTTGTAGGTCAACTCGCCGTTGTGCTTGTCGATCAGGCTCAAGGCCTTCGCGCCCCGCTCGCCGACGTCCTTGAGCCATTGCGCCTTGATGTCTTCGCGCGCGGCGCTCCACTCCCCGAGTTCCTTGGCGTTCGGGGTGTAGATCTTCATCAGGTGGCCGGAGATCACCTGCTTGTACGTCTGGTCGGCCTTGAGGTACTCCTCGTTCAATGCATCCTGGAGCCAGCCGAGATAGCTGTCGACCACCGCCCTGTCTGCCGGGCTCAGCTTCGCCATGCTTTCCTTGTTGACCAGGAACACGAGCCCGACGGCCGCGAGATTGAAATCGACCAGATACGTGGCCGGTTCCCCCCAGCCCCAATCGACCCAGTTGCTGTAGACGCCGATCGCCCCGTCGATGATGCCTCTCTCGAGTCCTTCGTAGACCCCCGGCGTATCGACCGACACGGCGCTGATCCCGTACTTGGCGAAGAATGGCATGATCGAGCCCAGGGTTCGGACCTTCGTGCCCTTCAGGTCTGCGGGAACCTTCGGCTCCTTGTTCTTGAAGCCCATCTGGTAGAAGCCGACATAGAAGGTCTTCGTGATCGCCACTCGCCGGTAGCCGATCTCACCGATGTACTCGTTCGCCAGCGCCACCAGGGCCTCGTCCTTCCAGGCATTGATGTAGCCGGCGGCGTCCCTGTAGATGAAGGGGAACGTGCCCACCATCAGGAACGGCATGTTCTTCGGGCTGGCGAATGCGTAGGTCCATGCCGCGATGTCGACCACCCCCTTCTCGACGGCATCGAACATCTGCGGACCCTTCGCAAGCGTCCCGGAGTCGAACACGCTGATCTTGACTCTCCCGTCGGTCATCTGCTCGACACTGGGACTGAGTTGCTTGACCTTCTGGCTGATCAGGTGCTGAGGCCCCTGGTATAGCTGCAGCTTCAGTTCCAGCGCCCGCGCCTGCGGAGCGGCCAGCAACCCGATTCCGGCAAGCGCCAGGATCGACGCGAACGCTTTGCGAAACCCCAGTCTCCACGATCGGCTCATCGCTGATCTCCTCCGTCTGGATTGTTCAGTCTCTCTGTCGAGCGGACGCTGCGCGCCCCGGCCAGTCAGGGCCGGGAAACCCCGCGGACGACTCCACTCGCACGGCTCGGGCGCGAATTGCGGGGACGGCAGTTCGCCATGACGCGACCCGCCGTCCCCGCACTCGCCTAGACCTTGCCTTCGGCCTTCAGCTTCCGGTAACGCTCTTTCCGCTCGAGCCAGGCCTTCTCGCTATCTTCGGACTGGAAAGGCTGCTCGGCCGTGAGGATGAGCTCCTTCCATTTGTCGCCTTTGCTCCACTTGAACGGCGTCTGGATCGTCGTCCTGGGCACGAACGCGCGTTCGAGTAGCTTGAAGCCGAACTCGAGGATCTCGCGCTGCTGATCGACGTTGAAGGGCTCCCCGCATGGATTGCCGAGCGGGAAATCGCTGTGCACGAGGCGGGCGACGCCGCAATGCTCGACGATGTCCCTCGCGGCGGCGAAAACCACCGTCGGAATGCCGTTGGCCTCGAGATGCCGGGCAACCAGACTCACGGTCTGGTGGCAAACCGGTCAAACCGGGGTCAGTACCGCGACGTCCGCACCGTCCTCGCGGCAGCGCTTGAGGATCTCGGGCGCATCCTGTTCGCGGGTACGCCGCTGGCTGTAGGCGGTGCACACGTTATGGAATCGCTTCGTCACCCCGGCGACGCGACCCGCCTCGACGGCCTCGCGCAACCGCGCAACCGGAAAGAATGCGCCGATGTCTTCCAGTGTCGTCGCGTGACGGTCAAAACCATGCGAGTTGCTGAAATAGCGGTCGACCGGTGTGTCGGAGGGCATCGAGTAATGCCCCCCCATGCTGACCGATGCGGTCTCGTCGCGATCGAGCGTCATGTCGCGGATCGCGATGTCGCTGGTCGTGATCAGCACGACCCGCGACTCCGACAGCGGCTTGCTCAATGGCGTGAAAGGCACGTCTTCGAAGTGTGCCCACTGGTAAGGCTTGTCGTAGCCTTTGGACAGGTAGTAGTCCCGCGTCCTGTCCATGTACCGCACATAACTGGACATTCGTCCTCCTTCACTTGCGCAGCTGGCGCGATTGCAGAAAACGTCCGAAGCGAACCTGATCGTCGAATCGTCGCGTCGCCCGGGTAGGACGTCAACGTCCGCGAAGATCGTTCCGCCCGGCGGAATGAGGGGGTTGTCGCCCGGTGGCCACGAGGCGCCGGCTGCGACGCGCCGGGATGCCGGCCGCGCCCTCCATGGGGCACTCCACCCGGTCAGAACGGAAAGGCGGGGCGTCACCGGGCCAGCGCACGGATCCGGGTGACGACCTCTTGATGCGCCCAATCGAGTTCGCCGCGCACCATGTACCGCAGCCGCCCCCGAGGATCCACGACGAACGTCGTCGGCAGCGCCCGGACCTTCCAGTCGTGGCGCGCCCTGTGGAAAGCATCGATCAGGACAGGCAGATCGAGATCCATCGATCGCACGAAGGATTCGACGCGCTCGATCGACTCGCCGTAGTTCACCAGCAATGTGGCGACCGGAGCGGATTCGAGTCGCCCCTGCAGCAACTGCAGGGTCGGCAGTTCCTCGAGGCACGGAGCGCACCAGGTGGCCCAGAAGTTCACGATCACGACGCGCCCCCGATACGCCGCGAGATCATGAACCCTTCCGTCCAGGTCGGACAAGGCCAGCGGCGGCGGGGTCGCTTCGCGCGCCGGCACCGGCACGAACCGCTGCTGCAAGCGCGGTGACGCCGCGGCGCGCGATGCCATCGTCGACGCGAGCAGCGTCACCAGTGCCGCTGCGGATTGCAGGGCGCGCCGCCGCCCGTTCGGCATCGTCTTGACCCGCTTCCAGAGGGGCCGCTCCAGGCCACCCTTTTGGCGCCTCAAGCGGGAACGATCCGCGACGTGATCGTATACCGGAAGTTCTCGGGGTCCAGTGCATCGAACCGGCCCGCCGAACTCTCCGCTTGCGGATACATCAGGAAGCCGACGGGCACTCCCGCCGACCCGGGGAGCCGGACATCATGGGCGACGTTGTATGGCACCCAGTTCATTTCCCAGCTGCCAAACAGTCTTCGGCGCACCTGTACGACCTTCGGGTCCTGGATCGCGAGCTTTCCAGGCGGCTCTTCGAGCATGACCTTGCGCACGTCCGCTGGGTCGACCGGCACCCAGCCGTAGCCATCCAGCCATACTTCGGCACGGCAGTGCTGGGCGCGCGTCACGTCCGACGTGCCGGCACCCAGGCTCTTGTAGCCGAATTGCGAGGGCGCGACCCGCAGGCCGTACACGTCTCGCGCCGGCAATCCGCAGGCACGGGCGAGCCCCACGTAAAGTGCGTTCAGGTCGGCACACTTGCCGCCCAGGTTGCCGGTCTCGAGCATCGCCTTCACGTCGCCGACGCCGCAACCTCGCGTGGTCGGCTCCCGAACCGTGTTCTCGACCACCCACTCGTAGATCGCCCGCGCCTTGGCCATTTCGGACCGGACCCCACGCGTAACGTCGTGCGCCGTGCGACGCACGATCCCGTCGGTCGGCACGAGTTCGGTGGCGGCCGTGTAGAACCGCCTTGTCGCCGTGTCGATCCCAATCGCGAGATCGGGGCGCGCGAAGTCGACTTCGCGGTCCCGCACGGCGGCCCGGCTCGCAACGACCAGCACTGGCGACTTCTCGCCGGGAGACCATTCGGCCGCCAGCATCCGCGCGCCGTATCGGCCATCGCTGACAACGCGCGCAGCGCTGTAGTTGCCGGTGAAATGCTCTCCGAGACTGGCGACCCAGGACGGCTCATCCATCGAAGGCAGCGGCACCCAGACCCGGGTCGTTCCCGTGGGTCGCCGAAGCTCCACCCGCGTCACGACTTCGTAGGTGCGCCACGGGCCTGGCCGCGGGTCGAACTCCTGCCGCGCGCGCACGGCATTCGGCAGAAGGGCCGTCCCGGTGACGGCCACGCAGGACTTGAGAAGGGATCGACGACTCATGGACATCTCGAGGTCAGGTCAAGTGTGGTGAAGGGCTCGAAGCCGCCCCCGAACGCGACGCGCCGGCCGCGGGGGCCGCGTCATTCGACGGTTGCGCCCGAAAGCCGGACGAGGTCGGCCCAGAACGGAATCTGGTCGCGGATGAAAGCCCCGAAATCGCCAGCGGAGGCGGGGGGAGCCGGATCGAATCCGACCGCCAGCAGCTTCGACTGGACCGCAGGATTCATCAGCGCCTTGACCAGTGCGCGATGCAGCGTGTCGACCACCGGCTCGGGGGTTCCGCTCGGCACGACGACGCCGAACCATGCGGTCGACTTGTCGAAGCCTTTCAGCCCGGCGGCCGACAGGCTCGGCACCTCCGGCAGCGACGGAGAGGGCTCGAGGGTCGTCACACCGAGCGCACGCAGGCGCCCGTCCTTGACGAAGCCGATCGCGCCCGGCAGCGACGAGAACGTATAGTCGACCTCGCCCGCCATCGCTCCGACCAACTGCTGCGACTGACCCCGGTAAGGCACGTGATCCGCCTTGACGCCGGCGAGTCTCCCCAGCAGGGCACCCTGCAGATGCTGCGCCGTGCCGACACCTCCGGACCCGTACAGGACGCTCTTCTTGCTCTTCATCATCGCGATCAGCTCCTGCGTCGACTTCGCCGGACTGGACGCCGGCACGAGCAGGACGATCGGCGCCGTCGCGAGCTTGATCACTGCCGAGAAGTCACGGAGCGGGTCGTAAGGCAGGTTCCGATACATCGCCGGCGCCGTCGCGATGACAGCCGGATTGACGAGGCCGAGCGTGTAGCCGTCGCTGCGCGCCCGGGCGACGCTGGCAAGACCGATCGTCCCGCCCGCTCCCGCCTTGTTTTCCACGACGACCGGCTGACCGAGATGCTCGGCAAGCACCGGGGCCACGACTCGCGCGATCACGTCCGGCGTCGATCCGGAGGTGTAGCTCACGACGATCGTGATCGGGCGCTCGGGATACCCGTGCTGCTGGGACAACGCCGGCGACGGGGCGAGCGCCGCAAGGAGGGAGGCGACCGCGGCGACCACCCTCGCAGCCCTGCCCCACCAGCTTCCGCAAACAGCCTCCGCGATGCCTTCGACATGCGCTCTCATGTTCCTGCCTCCTCGCTCCATGGATGATCGATCATCGTGATGGCGCCCGCCTCGAGCCGGGGCTGGTCCGGTCGAGGAAACGCGACAGCGCGTCGTTGAACAGGTCGGGCTGCTCGAGATTCGCCAGATGGGCGGCATCCGGCACCACGAACAGCTCCGAGTCCCGAATCCCCTGGTGAATCTCCATGGCCATCGACAACGGCGTCACCATGTCGTGCTCGCCGACCACCACCAGCGCGGGACAGCGAATGTCGCCCAGCCGCGCGCCCACCGCCATCTTCGAGACCGCATGGCAGCACCCCAGGTAACCCGGTACCGGCGTGCTGCGAATCATCTCGGCGACTTTCTGTACGACCTCCGGAGCGCGCGCCCGGAACGAATCGGACAGGAAGCGACGCAGGGTCGGCTCGACCATCGGCTCCGGCCCTCCCGCCGCCACCGTCCGCGCCCGCTCTTCGACGTCGAGGCTGAAATTGCTGCTGGTGTCGCACAGCACCAGGCTCTTCACGAGATCCGGACGAGCCAGCGCCAGGGTTTGACCGATCATCCCGCCCATGGACAGGCCGACGAAGTGCGTCTCGCGCACGCCGAGCCCCTCGAGCAGGCCGCGGGCGTCGTCGGCCAGCGTCTGCAGCGAATAGGGCCCCGGCGGGGCGCTGCTCGCGCCGTGGCCACGCGTGTCGAAGCGAAGCACCGTGTAGTCGCGAGACAGCCGCCTTGCCTCCTCGTCCCACATGTGCAGGTCGCACGCGAGGGAATGGCTCATCGTCAGCCACGGACCGCTGCCTTCGACCGTGTAGTGGATACTGATTCCGTTGA
Organism: uncultured Burkholderiales bacterium; assembly: GCA_937872345.1. Taxonomy (GTDB): domain Bacteria; phylum Pseudomonadota; class Gammaproteobacteria; order Burkholderiales; family Burkholderiaceae_E; genus Zeimonas. The sequence goes on from CALMSQ010000555.1 coordinate 23,297, forward strand.
CTTCCAGCTTCACTTTCGCAGCTCCTGTCGCAACCGGCCTCGACGCTATTTCCCGGTCCAAGCGGGTTTTCGCTTCTCGGCAAATGCCGCCGCCCCTTCCCGCGCATCGGACGACGCGAAGACCGGCGCCGTGATCTCGCGCTGCAGCCTGAACAGATCGTCCGCGGCCCAATCCTGCGAGCGCGTGATGACCTCCTTGCTGACGCGGATCGCCATGGGCGCGTTCGCGGCGATCGCCCGTGCCATGCCCAGCGCGGCTTCGAGCGCGGTTCCGGGCTCCACGACCCGGTTGATCAGGCCATGGCCGGCCAGCGCATCCGCCGACATCGCCTCGCCGGTCAGCACGAGCTCGAGCGCGAGGCGCATCGGTGCCTGGCGCGGCAGCCGGACGAGCCCTCCGGCATTCGCGACCAATCCCCGCTTGACCTCCGGCAGGCCGAGTCGTGCGGTACGGGAAGCGACGATGAGGTCGCAGGCCAGCGCGAGTTCCAGGCCGCCGGCCAGCGCGTAGCCTTCCACCGCGGCGATCGTCGGCTTCCTCGGCGGGCGCTCCGTGAATCCCGCGAATCCCCGGCCTTCGATACGGCCGAGTTCGCCGCGCAGGAAGGCCTTGAGGTCCATGCCGGCGCAGAAGCCGCCTCCGTTTCCCGTCAGAATCCCGACGCGAAGATCGTCGCGAGCGTCGAGTTCATCGACAGCCGCCGCGATGCCCCGCGCGACCGCCAGGTTGACCGCGTTCCTGGACTCGGGGCGATTGATCGCGATGATGCTGACGCCGTCTTCGATCGTGACCTTGACTTCGTCCATGCGGGCGAATCCCTCTTCGTATCGGTTAGCGCGGAGCCATCCTGAGGGCGCCGTCGAGGCGGATGGTTTCGCCGTTGAGCATCGGGTTCTCGATAATGTGCTCGGCGAGCATCGCGAATTCGTCGGGCTTTCCCAGCCGCTGCGGATTCGGCACCGCCGCACCGAGCGACGCCTTGACGTCGTCGGGCAGCCTGGCAAGGATCGGCGTGTCGAACACGCCGGGAGCAATCGTGCATACGCGAATACCGCGCGCCGCAAGGTCCCGGGCGGCGACGAGGGTCATGCCGACGATCCCCGCCTTCGACGAGGCGTACGGCGTCTGGCCGATCTGCCCCTCGTATGCAGCGATGGACGCAGTGAGGACCACCACGCCGCGTTCGCCCTCGATCGGTTCAGCCTTCGCGATGCGCGCCGCCGCGAGCCGCAACACGTTGAAGCTTCCGACGAGGTTGACCCTGACGATGAGCTCGAAGTGCGCGAGCGAGCCGGGCTCGCCCTGGCGGTCGAGGATGCGCAAGGCCCCTCCCCGGCCGGCGCAATGCACTACCGCGCGCAGCGGCCCCGCATCGTCGGACGCGTCGAAGGCGCGTTGCATCTGGGCTTCGTCGGTCACGTCGGCGGGAACGAAGCGGGCCGCCGGCCCCAGCGCTTGTGCCACCTTCGCCCCATCCGAAGTCGGCAGATCGACGATCACGACCTTGGCGTCACGGCCGATCAGGCGTTGCGCGACCGCGCGCCCCAACCCGGAGGCGCCCCCGGTGACCAGGATCGACGCGTTGCGGATCTCCATCGATCCCTTCCCCTCAAAGACGCTCGATGACGGTCGCGTTGGCCATTCCGCCCGCCTCGCACATCGTCTGAAGACCGTATCGCCCCCCTGTCCGCTCGAGCGCGTTCAGCATGGTGGTCATCAGTCGCGCGCCTGACGCGCCGAGCGGATGGCCGAGTGCGATGGCGCCGCCGCAGGGATTCAGGCGCTCCCGGTCGGCGCCGAAGGCCTTCTGCCAGGCAAGGGGCACCGGTGCGAACGCTTCGTTCACTTCGTAGTGATCGATCTCGTCCAGCGACAGCGAACAACGGTCCAGGACGCGACGCGTCGCCGGAATCGGCGCCGTCAGCATCAGGAGCGGATCATCGCCACAGACCGAGAATCCGACGAAGCGGGCGCGCGGACGAAGGCCGAGGCGCTCGGCCGTCGCGTGCCGCATGATCAGCACACCGGCAGCACCGTCGGTGATCTGCGAAGAATTGCCGGCCGTGATCTGCCAGCCGATCTCCGGGAACCGCGACGACATCTCGGCAGCCTCGAAGGAAGGCTTCAGCTGGGCCAGCCCCTCCTCGGTCGTGGCCGGCCGGATCGTCTCGTCCGACTCGACGATGCTGCCGCCCGCGCTCACCGGCACGATCTCGGAGCGGAATGCGCCTGCACTCGCGGCGGCGGCGGCGAGCCGATGCGAGCGCGCCGCGTATGAATCCGACTCGCGCCGCGAGATACCCCATCGTGACGCGACGAGTTCCGCGGCGATGCCCTGGGACACCAGGCCGGGGGCATAGCGCTCGTTGACGGCGGTTTCGGACGGGTCCCTGCCGCGTCGCCCGCTCCCCATCGGGAGACGACTCATGGCCTCGATACCCGCCGCGATGACAATGTCGTAGACGCCCGCCATCACCCCTTGCGCCGCGAAGTGGATCGCCTGCTGACTGGAGCCGCATCGACGGTCGATGGTGGTCGAGGGGACGTGCGCCGGGAATCCTGCGGCGAGCAGCGCCCAGCGCCCGGGCGTGGCCGACTGTTCGCCTACCTGGCTCACGCAACCCGCAATCACGTCGTCCACCGTTGCGGGGTCGACGCGATTTCGCGCAACGAGCGCGCGAAGGACCTCCGCGAGCAGGTCGACCGCGTGCACGCCGGCGAGCGCCCCACCGACCTTGCCGCGCCCCATCGGCGTCCTGACTGCATCGACGATGACGGGCATGTCGCCCGTGGATGACTGTGCCATGCTCGGTCCCTCAGAGGCCGGGAGATCGGACGGTGCCGGGGTGTATCGGATACGCGCGCACGCCTTCGGGCCTAGCGCGCCCCGATCGCCTGCGCACGGCGCAGGTCGTCGATGTCGGCTTGCGAGAAGCCCCAATCGCGCAGAACCTGGTCGGTGTGCTCGCCCGGCACCGGAGGCGCTCCGGTGATGGTCGGAATGCTCCGGCTGAATCGCGGCGCAGGGGCCGGCTGCAGAATGCCGAACGACTCCACGAACGTCTCCCTGGCCTTCAGATGGGGATGGTTCGGGGCCTCCCACGGATCGAGTACCGGCGCAAAACAGATGTCGCTCCCTTCCATGAGGGCGCACCACTCGTCACGTGTCTTCGACTTGAACGCGGCGGCAAGCTTCTGGCGCAAGTCCGGCCAACCCTCGCGATCGTGCTGGGGACGCACGGATGCGGGATCGACGCCCGTGCACTCGAGCAGCTTCCGATAGAAGCGCCCCTCCACCGATCCCACCGAAACGTACTTGCCGTCGCTGGTCTCGTAGACCGAGTACCAGGGCGCTCCGCCGTCGAGATAGTTCTCGCCTCGCGCGTTGCGCCACGCGCCGCGTGCGATCGCGCTGAACAGTGACCCGAGAAGCGATGCGGCGCCATCGATCATCGCGGCATCCACGACTTGGCCACGCCCGGACTTCGCACGCTCGAGGAGCGCGCAGACGATGCCGAACGCCAGATAGAGGGCCCCTCCTCCGAAGTCGCCGACGAGATTCAGGGGCGGAACCGGAGCGCCACTCTTCGGGCCGATCGCGTGGAGCGCGCCGACGAGGGCGATGTAGTTGATGTCATGCCCCGCGGCCTGCGCCAGAGGCCCATCCTGTCCCCAACCCGTCATCCGCCCATAGACCAGGCCGGGATTGAGCGCCATGCAATCCTCCGGGCCGAGCCCGAGCCGCTCGGTCACGCCGGGCCGAAGACCCTCGACCAGAACGTCGGCCTCGGCGACGAGCCGCTTGACTGCCGCGATGCCCTCGGGTTTCTTCAGATCGATCGCAGCCGAGCGACGGTTGCGATTGAGAATGTTGAGCCTGGGATCCGTCGGCGGGCCCAGGTCACTGGGCTCGGGTCGATCGACGCGAATGATCTCTGCGCCCATGTCCGACAGGAGCATGCAGCAAAACGGCCCTGGGCCGATGGAGGCGAGTTCGACGATCCTGATCCCTGCAAGCGGCCCCACTCGATTCCTCCCGATGGCGAATTCGATCCAGGCGACTGCCGAAGTCCTCGTCGTGGTCGACGCTTCGAGGACGTTCCGCTCCGCCGGGTTCGTTCGATCTTGGTGAGTGTGGGTCGCAGCGTCAACGAAAGCAAACAAAGTTCCGCAGGATGGAACGAAGTGCGCGTCGGCACCGGATCTTCGTTCCGCTCGGCGGACTTCGGCGCGACTGCGTCGACGCAGTCCATCGACCGGGCCGCAATCGTTGCGGTAACCTAGCAGCAATCGTCCGAGCCTTCCAGGCCAGCGTCACGACCACGATGAGGACGGCGGCTCGCTTCACGATTGCCCCGTCGCGGCTCACAGATGACATCCGGCACGAATCGCAATCGTCTGATCGCCTCGGTCGCAGCCACGCTGCGACTGCTCGAGGTGCTTGCCGAGTCCGGTGGCCCACTGGCGCTCGCAGCGATAGCGCAGAAATCGGGTCAGCCGAAGAGCACCGTGCACCGGATGCTCGCCTCGCTCGCGCACATGGGCTACGTCGAGCAGGAGGAGTCTTCACGCTACCGGCTGACGTTCAAGTTGCTGCGACTCGGGATGGACCTGCTGTCGTCGGTGGACATCGTGAATCGCAGCAAGCCGCACCTCGAAGCCTTGATGCGCGCCACGAACGAGAGCGCGTACCTCGCCGTTCTCGACCAGACCGGTCACAGCGTCTACCTCGCAAAGGTCGAGACGATGCGACCAGTGGCCGTGCAAGCGCAGTTGGGCGCCCCGAATCCGGCGTGGTGCACGACGACGGGCTGGGCCATGCTCGCCTTCCTGCCCGAAGTCCGCGACAAGGTGCTGGCCGGCCGCCTCGTGCCGAGGGTCGCCGGCGCGATCGCGGATCCGCAACGATTGCGCGAGGCGCTTGCCCAGGTCGCCGAACTGGGCTGCGCCGTGACCCGCGCGCAGGGCAATCCCGACACGGGCGGCATCGCGGCGCCGATCAGGAATTTCGACGGCTCGGTAGTCGCCGCGTGCAGCATAGGGGTCCCCTTGTACAGGATGGACGCCGCCCTCGTCAGGAAGTGCATGCCGCTCGTCGTCCAGGCAGCAACTGCCATCTCCGCCGAGTTGGGATTCGTCGACGCCCGGCGCAGGCCCCGGGCGGCATCGCAAGGGCATCGGCCACTGCGCGAGCGCCGGCCTCGCTGAACGGCCGCGCCCAGCCGCGGCACGAAGCTACGCGTTCCGCCCCGCAGAACGTGTCCCGCGATTCTTGACCCGGCGATTGCCCGAGGGCCACTATCGGCCGCCATCGCCGGGGAGGCGTTCGGTTTTCACCGGCCGCGAAGGGCAGGAGCAGGAACGATGCGCAGCAAGGGGTTAGGACGTTCGGTCCCGGCGGGATTCACCCGGAGGGCTCCGTGCGCGCGCTGATCTGCAAGCAGTGGTGCGACTTCAAGGATCTGAGCCTGCTCGAAGTCGCCGAGCCGGAACTGACGCCCGGTAGCGTACGAATCGCGGTCGAGTACGCCGGCGTCAGCTTCGCGCACAGCCTCGTGGTCGCCGGCAAGTATCAGGTCAGGCCGCCGAGGCCGTTCATACCTGGCACTGAGATCTCGGGAATCGTCGAAGACGTCGCCGACGACGTCGAACACGTCTGCAGGGGCGATCGGGTCCTGGCGATCCTCGACTGGGGCGGATTTGCGGAGACCGCCGTAGCGCCCGCAGAGACCGTCTATCGCCTGCCACCGGACGCGGATCTGGCCGCGTCGCTTCATCTGGCGACGTCGTACTCGACGGCTTATGTCGCGCTCGCATGGCGTGCCCGCCTCCAGCCCGGCGAGACCTTGCTCGTGCATGGCGCCGGCGGCGCCCTCGGACTCGCCGCAGTCGAACTGGGAAGAGTCCTGAACGCACGGGTCATCGCCTGTGCGAGCACCGAGGAAAAGCGTGCAGCGGCGCTTGCGCACGGCGCATTGCTGGCATTGCCGTCGTCCGGCTTTCGCGAACCGGTCAGGCAGGCAACCGGAGGCCGCGGCGCGGACGTCGTTTTCGATCCGGTTGGCGGCGACGTGTTCGACGAATCATTGCGCTCCATCGCGCCCGAAGGGCGGATCCTGCCGGTCGGATTCACGAGCGGACGCATTCCCCAGATACCCGCGAACATCCTGCTGGTCAAGAACGTTTCGGTTCTCGGCGTCTACTTCGGCGCCTACGTGAAGGATGGCGCCGACAATGCACGCCAGCGGTCTGCGCCCAGGGTTCAGTCGATGATGCGCGAACTGATCGACTGGATGCAGGCGGGGCAGCTGAAGCCGACGATCGCCGGCATCTTCGACCTGCCCGCATACGCTGATGCCATGGCTTCGGTGCTCGAGCGCCGAAGCGTCGGCAAGGTTCTCCTGAGATTCGGCGCCTCGCGCCAGGGTGGGGCGCGAACGACGATCTCGCCGCGGCGCATCGTGATCTGATTGCCCCGATCGAGATCCATTTCACCACCGTCGACCTCGCCTGTCCATGCCCAAGACTCGCCACGCGCAACTGCTCATCCTCGGCTCGGGCCCTGCCGGCCATACCGCGGCGATTTACGCCGCTCGCGCAAATCTCCAGCCGCTGTTGATCGCGGGCCTCGCCCGCGGTGGCCAGCTGATGACGACCACCGACGTCGACAACTGGCCCGCGGATGCCGATGGGGTGCTGGGGCCCGAGCTGATGGCGCGATTCGAAGCTCACTCGACAAGGTTCGGCACCGAGGTGCGCGCCGACCACATACATGCGGCACATCTCGACGAGAGGCCGATCCGGCTGGAAGGGGACTCGGGCGACTACACTTGCGATGCGCTGATCATTGCCACGGGGGCGTCCGCCCGCTACCTGGGTTTGCCCTCGGAACAGGCGTACATGGGGCGGGGGGTCTCGGCCTGCGCCACCTGCGACGGATTCTTCTATCGCGGTCGTGACGTCGTCGTGGTCGGCGGTGGCAACACCGCAGTCGAAGACGCCCTGTACCTTTCGAATATCGCGCGCAAGGTGACCGTCGTGCACAGGCGCGACCGGTTTCGCGCCGAACCGATCCTGTCCGATCGGCTCCTTGCGCGAGCCAGAGACGGAAACGTCGAGATTCGCTGGTTCACCGAGCTCGACGAGGTCCTCGGAGACGATCGCGGCGTGACCGGCGTTCGGCTGCGCGACAACCGCGGCGGCGCGACCCACGAAATAGCGGTCCATGGTGTGTTCGTCGCCATCGGCCATTCGCCGAACACCTCGCTCTTCGAGGATCAGCTGGAAATGGCCGACGGTTACATCGTCACGAAAGGGGGACAGTCCGGCCCGGCGACCGCCACCAGCGTACCCGGCGTATTCGCTGCAGGCGACGTACAGGACCACGTGTACCGGCAGGCCGTGACCAGCGCAGGGACCGGCTGCATGGCCGCGCTCGACGCGCAGCGCTATCTCGAGGCCGGTCGCCCGTAGCATCTACTCCATCTTCAGATCGAGTTCCTGAATTACCGGCGTCCACTTCCGTTTTTCTTCTTCGATGAATTCAGCGAGGCGCGACCGAGAACCGCCTAGCGGGAGCGCGCCGAAAACCGCAATACGTTGCGCGAATGCGTCGGTCTCGACAATCTTGTTGACCTCTGCGTTGAGGCGATCGACCACCGCCTGCGGGGTGCCCTTGGGAGCGAACAAGCCGAAGGCGGTGACCTGCTCGAGTGCCGGGACGCCCGCCTCCCTCGCCGTTGGGACGTCAGGCAACAGTCCGGAGCGACTCGGCCCGCTGACGATCAGCGCACGCACAGTCCCCTTCTTGATGTGAGGAACCATCACAGCGAGGTTTTCGAACGTCATTCGCACGCGGCCCGAGAACAAGTCGGGAAGGTGCGCTGCGCTGCCCTTGTAGGGCACGTGCAGGATCTGCGCTCCTGCCGTACGCCCGACGATCTCGCTCAGCAAGTGAGATGCCGTACCAACGCCCGGAGATGCGAACTCGAACTTCCCGGACTCCCTGCGCAAGATCTCAAGGAATTCGGGCAATGTAGCGGCCGGAACGCTCGGGTGAACAACCAGTACGTATTGCGTCGCGAGGATCGATGCGACTGGCTGCAGGTCGCGCTCCGGATCATAGGGCAGCGACTTGTAGAGAACGGGCAAGGTCGCGTGTGGCGGCACCGAGGTCACGAACAGCGCGTAACCGTCTGCCGGCGACTTGGCCACATAGTTGCCGGCGATCGTTGCCGATGCACCTGGACGATTCTCGACGATCACCGGAGCGCCCAGCCGATCCTGCAGACCTTGAGCGATCAGGCGCCCCGTCGTGTCCATCGTGCCCCCCGGTCCGTAGCCGACGACAATCTTGACAGTTCGCGCTGGGTACTGCGCGAAACTTGCGAGAGGCATCATGGCGGCCACCAGCAGCGCGCACAGTCCAAGCACGCGTCCAAGCCTCGTAGAACTCCTCATCTTCACCCCCATCGGACACGTGTGTATGAGCATGCCTAGCCACCATGCCAGCCAGGAAAGGTCTGCAGCGCGGGCCTCGAAGCCAGCCGCAGCCTTCGGATCTCGCCCGGTACCTGTGTTTCGGGACCATTGGGCCCCGTATCGCGCGTTTGAGTGGCGGTCGTTCGATCCATCACGCGCGCTCTTCAGGCCGGTCGATGGCGCCGACGGCGCCCAGGAAATGACAACAGCTCGATGTGACTTCCGGTTCCTTCGGTTCGGAAAGGGTGTAGGGAAGCGACGCGGAAATACTCACGGCTTCGCGGACATTCACGAGGTCGATTGGAGCCGACCAACCGCCCAAAATGACCCGATTGCTCGCGATCACATAGACGCGCTCTTCTGGGCGCATTCGATGACACCCTCAGCTTGCAGCCGCTCAATCTCTGCCTCGCCGAGATTCAGGCGCTCGGTCAACACGGCATGGGTATGCTGGCCGAGAAGAGGCGGCGCGAGTCGATATTCGACCGGCGTGGCAGAGAAACGCATCGGACTGGCCACGCCAGGAGCCCGCGAACCCAAGGGATGCGGCAAATCCACACGTGTACCGCGATGGCGCGCCTGCGGATGTGAGAGCGCACGTGCGTAGTCGTGGATCGGGCCACAAGGAACTCCCGCGGCCGAGAGTATGTCCTCCCACTCCGTTTGACCACGCTGGCGGAAGACCTCGGCCAGGAGATCAAAAAGTTCGGACTGATGTGCCACGCGCGACCCGTTGTCGCGCAAGCGCGGATCTGCGATCCATTCCGGATGGCCAACCGCCCTGCAAAGAGCCTCGAACTGGAGCTGGTTGGCGCATGCCAGAATCATCTGACCGTCACTGCATGGAAACACCCCGTACGGCGCGATGTTCGGCGACGCGTTTCCGATTCGCCGCGGTGTCACACCGCCGACGAAGTAGTTCGATATCTGACCAGCGCCCAGCGCCATCACCGAATCGAACAGCGAGACGTCGATGTTCTGGCCCTGACCCGTCTCGTCGCGGTGGTGCAGTGCTCCAAGAATCGCCACGGTCGCGTACATACCCGTGAACATGTCCACGACCGGAACGCCGACCCTCTGCGGGCCGGCACCGTCGACCCCGTCGCGCTCTCCGGTAACGCTCATCAGCCCCCCCAGCCCCTGGAACAGGTAGTCATAGCCAGGCCGATCGGCGTAGGGACCGTCCTGCCCGAATCCGGTGATCGAGCAGTAGATCAGCGACGGATTGCGTGCCGAAAGCGACGTCCAGTCCAGGCAGTACCGTGCGAGGTTGCCGACCTTGTAGTTCTCGACGACGATGTCCACCTGCTCCGCCAAGCGAGCGACCAACTCCTGGCCCGCCGCCTTTCCGATGTCGATCGCAGCTGATAGCTTGTTGCGGTTGGTGGACAGGAAATACGCGGACTCACGGGTGGGCTGACCGTTTCCGTCAGCGAGCCACGGCGGGCCCCAATGGCGCGACTCGTCGCCAACGCCCGGACGCTCGATCTTGATGACCTCCGCGCCCATGTCCGCGAGATTCTGCACGCACCATGGCCCGGCCAGCGCCCGCGACAGATCCAGCACCCGGATTCCCTTCAGTGGACCAGCCATCGATGTCCCGCTCCGCCCGCCGCTTGCACGTCCGGTCATCTCATTTCAGTCCGAGCAGCTCCGACAGCGCGTCGGGCGCCAGCTGCGAGCCGGTGTAGAACTGCCCGTCGACCTCCAGCACCGGTGACGACCGGATCCCCAATCCCTCGAGGCGTTCCGCCGCATCCTCGTCCATCATCAGGTCCTTGGCATCGAACGCCACGCCCTGCTGGCTCAGGAACTGCTTGAGCCGCTCGCACGGCGCGCAGAATGGCGTCGAATAAACGGTGATCTGGGGCATGATTGACTCCGGTGCGTAGGAAGTTCAGGTTGGAGATCCGGTCGCGGGGATGCATGACCGCCAGGCCGGCCGGTACCGATCCCGCGCAAGTCGTGGGCCGATGATCATCAGCCTCATGAACCCAGTCAATCGGGCTGAAAAACGTTCCGCGAAGTGGAACGCCGCGAACATCACCGTCCCTCGTGGTTCGCGACGGGCGTCGCGAACGCAATCCGTTGCGATAAGATCGGCACGCTGGCGTTGCGCGCCTGCTCCCCGGCTCCGACGTCTGGACCCCACGAACGATGCCAAATCCCGATCACACCAAGGTCATCGGCTCGGTTGCTTCCGCATTCAGAATCCTCGAGGCACTCGTGAAATCGGGGGGACCGATGGCGCTCGCGGACATCGCGGAGACCTGCGGAAGCCCGAAGAGCTCGACCCATCGGATGCTCGCTTCCCTGGCGCGCATGGGATACGTCGAACAGGAGAGGTCGTCGCGATATCGCCTCACGTTCAAGATGGTCGAGATGGGGATGGAAGTCCTGTCGTCCGTAGACATCGTCAAGGCGGCCCGCGCACACCTCGAAGCGCTCGTGAAAGCGACCAACGAGAACGCCTATCTCGCGGTACTCGACGAGTCCGGAAACAGCGTTTACCTGGCGCGCGTGGAAACCTCGCGGCCGGTCCGCGTCCACTCGCAGCTCGGCGTGCCGAATCCGAGTTGGGGCACTGCCACGGGTCGGGCGATGCTCGCGTTCCTTCCAGAGACGAGGGAGAAGGTGCTTGCCGGGAAGCTGCGCGCGCTCGTGCCGACCACCGTCACCGATCCAAACCGGCTGCGCGCACTTCTCGCCGAAGTGGCGCGGCTGGGCGTCGCCGTCGCGCGCGCGCAGGTCAGCCCCGACACCGGCGGCATCGCGGCCCCGATCCGCGACTTCAACCGTTCCGTCATCGCTTCCTGTGGCATCTCGGTGCCGCTTCATCGAATGAACACGAGCCTGGTGCACAAGTGCATCCCGCTCGTCGTGCGCGCGGCGCATGCGATCTCCATGGAAATGGGCATGCCCGACACGCACGGTGCGAAGCGGCCCAGGGCTGCCAGAAAGAAGTAGCGGGCCGATTCCGGGTCGATGCTCCGCCGACCTTGCACGAGTCGGACCGCGAGGCCGGGCTTGAGGAGGTCGGCGTGCGCGCGCACCACGTCGGCGAGCCGTTCTCGGCCAGCACGCTCGAGCGCGCCGATCGGCACCACGTTGTCGCACTGACCACCGACGTCGCGAAAGTCTGCCTCGCACACCGACGGCTGCGCCTGCAGGCCGCGCTTCGGCCAGGACGGCGCGACCCAACCCGACTTCGCGAAAATCTTGCGCCAGCGAATCAGATCCTCCTTCGACAGCTCCCGATCGTTCAGCTCCGTGTCGCGCAGGTCGGCGGGAATGTTCGCGTCGAGCCAGAGCCGCGACCGTCGTTGCGGAAGGCGAGCTCTCGAGTGGAGAAGTTCGTGTTCACACGGCCTCCTCGGACTCAGGCGACGCAGGAAATCGGAGTGGGTCGCTAATTCGGAAGGCGCGCCGGCCCACCCTGCACTCGCGTCGGCACACGCAGCGGTTCCATCATCCCAGGCTCGTCGGACGGCTCGCGATGCGCTCCGACAGGCCGACCAGCTTCGGGCCGATCTCGCTCTCGAGCCTCTCGACTGGCATCGTCCATGCCGCACCGCCGCAATTGAGCGCGAAAACCATGTCGCCCCGGAACACCTTGAGTGGAACGCCGACGCCATTCACTGTCGGTGTCAGTCGGCCGGCCGCAACGCAGAAGCCCCGCTGCGCCACCTCGTCGGCCGCCTGCCGAAGCGCTGCCACGAGCACCCCGGCCCGCCTCCGGTACTGGCTCCTGATCGCGGCGACGATTTCGTCACGCCGCGACTCGGGCATTGCGGCGAAAAGCGCACCCCCCATTGCCGAGGTCGGGAGGAACAGTCGCGACCCGGGATTGAAGCGCAGCGTCACGGCTTCGGCTCCCCTGCAGACCTCGAGATAGCAGGCGTCGAGGCCGTCGGCCGTTCCCAGGGCCACCGCAGCATCGACCTGATCGGCCAACTCCTGGAGCAGCGGTCGCACGAGATTGCGAAGTTCGACCCCCCTCACGAGCGGTTGCGCCAGGGCGAGCACACGCACGCCAACCGAGTACTTCGACGATTCAGGGTCGTAGTTGAGATAGCCCAGGCGCGTCAAGGTATACGTGAGCCGAGAAACCGTCGGCTTGGCGAGATTCGTGCGGGCCGCGATTTCCTGGTTACCCAGCCAGCGATCCCCCGGGTCGAACGCGGCCAGGATGTCCAGCCCGCGGGCGAGTGCCGTGACGAACTGACGATCACCGGATGGGTGCTGGGCCATGCCCAGCCTGCTCCTGTTCGCCTTGACGTGATTCGATCTCGGTCTGGCCATCGACATGAACCTGGCGCGAGAGCCGGCCGCCACATTCGACGGAACTGCCGGCCTCTCTGAAAACACAATACTAATCCGGGATGCTCACGATCCGGCCGATAGCGACCCGCTTGGCAAACTCCGAGCCGACGTAGGCAGCGGATCCCGACGAGCCATGCAGTGCTGGAATCATCTGGGCAGCCGGGCCTTGATCGCGACAATCCGGTTCGCGCCGGGCCGGATGCCGACGACCACCGGAACCACCATGCGTGCCGAGATGTCCGCGGCCAGAGACCTCGCGACCGTGTCCGTCGCACTCCCGGGCACAAGGTCCGCCAACAGCGTAATCGGGCGCACCGGGAAGTCGGCGGCATGCAGGTACCCGCCTGCGGCTGCAGGCATCCCCGCTGCGAGCGAGATCTGGCGCAGCGCGCGGTGAATCCGGCTGGAACGTTTCATCGTGGTACCTCGGTTGAGATCGACGGATCGGTCCGCCGTGGGCGGTGCCGGGGCTATGGGAAGTATCCAGTGACACTCGCGGGCATGCACATTTGCAGAATTCCTATTTGCAGCGCGGAATGTCGATCATCCGGTGGCGGCCAATTTTCTGCAGATCGGAATTATCGTTCGCATGATTGACCGGCCTGCGGACCCCGTGCGATGGTGTCGCGACGAGCCGGATTGCGAGCAACTGCTGCCGCATCGGCCGGACATTGGCAACAAGGGGAAGACGCCATGAACCGTAGATCGATGCTGTTGGCCAGCTTGAGCGCGTTGGCGGGCACGCGCGCCGTTGCCGCGGCGAAGTGGCCGGACCGGCCGCTTCGCATCGTGGTCCCCTTTCCCGCCGGCGGGGCAGCCGACGTACAGGCCCGGATCCTGGCAGCGACGCTCACGCGAATGATCGAACAGCCGGTCGTCGTGGAGAACCGCTCTGGCGCCGGCGGAAACATCGGCGCCCTGTCGGTTGCGAAGGCCGAGCCCGACGGCTATACGCTCCTGATGGGGACCCCTGGCCCGCTTTCGATCAACCAGCACCTGTACAAGGACATGCAGTTCGATCCCCTGAGGGATTTCACGCCGATCTCGTTCGTATCGCGAATTGCGAACGTGCTCGTCGTGAACCCCTCGCTGCCCGTCTCGGACGTGCGTTCGTTCGTAACGTTCGCGCGAGCCGCCCAGCCGCCGCTTTCCGTCGGGCTTCCGGGAAAGGGCTCGGCTGCCCACCTCGCGATCATCGCGTTGACACAGATGACGGGGATCCGGTTCAACCACGTGCTCTACAGGGGGAGCGCGCCGGCGATCGCCGACCTGACCACGGGCGTCGTTCCGTTCATGATCAGCGAGATGCCCTCGGTGACCCCGCATGTCCAGGCCGGCCGACTTCGCGCGCTCGCGGTGACGACCGCGCAGGGCTGGTTCGCCATGCCCGAACTGCCGACGCTCGGCAGCGTCGTGCCCGGATTCGAATCCTCCGGATGGTTCGCAATCGTAGGCCCGCGCGGCATGAGCCCGTCCGTGGCCGGAACGATCTCCGGATTCATCGACCGTGCGCTAGCCGATCCCGAAGTCCAGTCGCGCTTCAAGGCGCTGGGCGCACTGCCGATCGGCGGGTCGCCGCTCGTGCAGATGAAGACCGAGTCGCAGAAGTGGGGTGAAGTCATCACCCGCGCCGGACCCGCGATCGATCAACAGGGTTGAGCGAACTGACCCTCGAACCGACTCTCGTGCACCGGCGCGAGGCCTGCGTCAGGACGATCCGGCTGCGCTGGCTCTCCACCCCGCTGGAGCGCCCCTACGTCTCGTCGCTCGGAATCACCTCCGAGCTGAACAGCGTGATGGCCTTCGTGGAACTCGACGACGGTCGCACCGGGTTCGCCGAGGTCACGCCGATCCCGGGATATTGCGACGAGACGGTCGACGGGGTCTGGCACTTCGTGGACAGGCACGCGCCGGAGATGCTCGGCAGGCAGCCGCATGAATGCCGCGCCCGGCTGGACCGCTTCGTGCGATCGACTCCGTACGGCTGCAGCCCGCTGGTGGCGGCGCTGGAACGGGCCCTGTTGTCCGGAAGCCCCGTTGGCGCGCCCGTACGGACCAGGATCCCGTTGGCCGCCGCCGTCCTGTCGCACGACGAGACGGCGATGCTGGGCGAGGTCGATGGATTGCTCGACGCGGGCTTCCGGACCCTCCGGGTCAAGGCAGGGATGGACCTTCCGTCGGACGGTCGTCGCCTGCGCTTGCTGATCGACCGGGCCGGATCCAGGGCGCAGTTCCGCATCGACTTCAACGGTGCCCTCGACTACGCGCGCTCGATGCGCTTCATGGAAGCGATCGGGCCGACAGGCATCGACTACATCGAGCAACCCTGCCCGGCCGAAGACTGGGTCGGCAATGCCCGCGTGGCCGCGAACCTGGGGATTCCCGTCGCGCTCGACGAAAGCGTGGCCAGCCTCGACGATGTCCGGCGGATGGTCGATTGTGGCGTCTTTGCGGTCTTCAAGGTCAAGCTCGGCAAGTTCCCGAGCATCGACGACATGCACGAGGCGCTCTCACTCGGGCGAACCGGCGAAATGAAAGGCGTCGTGGGCAACGGTGCGGCAACCGACATCGCCTGCTGGATCGAGGCCACGGTCGCCGCCGCCCACGACCTTCCGCCATCCGAGATGAACGGATTCGCCAAGAACCGGGTCAACTACCTTGCCGAGCCGCTGCGGATCGAATCGGGGGCGCTCGTCCTGAACCCCGGACGCGCCCCGTCGCTCGACTGGGACCAGATCGATACGAGATCCCGCAACCGGCGGGATCTGTGGTGACCGGATGCCGGCTACTTGCGCAACTCCTGGCCCAAGTTGAATCCGCGGCCGACCGCCGGCCGCTGGGCCATCCGGGAAAGCCATGCGTGCACCGAGGGATAGTCGCCGATCGTCTGGCCGAGCCGGGCGTGGGGCACGACCCATGGATAGACGGCCATGTCGGCGATCGAGTAGTCGCCGGCGATGAAATCACGGCGCGACAATACCGCATCGAGAACGCCGAACAGGCGCGACGTTTCCTTGACGAAGCGGTCCACGGCGTAGGGAATGCGCTCGGGCGCACTGTTCAGGAAGTGGGTCGTCTGCCCGGCGATCGGTCCCAAGCCGCCCATCTGCCACATCAGCCAAGCATCGACCTCGGCGCGCCGGCGGGCTTCTTGCGGACGGAAACGACCGGTCTTCTCGGCCAGGTATTGCAGTATCGCCCCGCTTTCGAAGACCGCGAGCGGCCCGCCCTTGTCCGCGGGGTCCAGGTCGACGATCGCGGGGATCCGGCCATTCGGGTTGATCTCGAGGTACTCCGCGGACTTCTGCTGCCCACGGGAGATATCCACCGGAATCATCCGATAGGGCAGCCCGCACTCTTCGAGCATGATGCTGACCTTGCGGCCGTTTGGAGTCGGCCAATAGTGAAGTTCGATCATGTGTCTCCTTTCGCCGATGCACCCGGCTCCCGAAAAGCCACGGTCGGATCGTGGCGGATCTTGTCCAGCAGCCCCACCTCCCACGTCAGGTACTGGCGCATGCTTGCCTCGACGTCGTCCGGGTCGTCCAGGGGGCGCCGCCAGACGTCATCGTGCGCGTCGATCGACGCTCCGCGCCCCGACTCGAGCGCGTATCCTGCCGCCCTCCAGGCGCGCTTTCCATTCCGGAGTACCGATGCGGCGAGGTTGCCGGGAAGGGTCTCTGCGACGATCCGCGACAACGTGCCGTCACTGCACGAGAGAACCGCGATCTTTCCGTCCCGCGGGCGCGCGAGCTGCGCCTGCAGCGACGAGCGCTTCACGAACCAGGCTTCGGGGATGTGCCCCCGGGCGTATTCGATGCTCGTGTCCAGGTCGTAGACCAGCGCCGCCCCGGCCTCGATGAGACCTCGCAGATCGACGGCATCGACCATGTCGACGTGCCGGCTGCCGGCCCGAAAGTAGTGTCTCGGCGCCGGGCCTGTCGCCATCGCGCCGCGCACTGAGCGCATCGGAAACACCAGCACCTGTGACCAGCCCATGCGCCGCAGCCAGGCGGCGGTCAGGGTGGCGCGCAGGCCGTCATCGTCGGCGAGAACGAGTGTCGCGCCATGAACCGCGGCGAACCGGTCGGTCGCCTGCAGCAGCTGCCCACCGGGCGCGTGTATCGCGGCCGGGTGATGTCCTGCGGTGAACTCTTCGTCCGTGCGCACGTCCAGCACGAGCGTCACTGCCTCGTCGGACCGCAGCAGCGCGTCGACCTGATCGCGTCCGACCTCCGCGATCCCGAATTCGGTGGCCAGCGCCCTGCAATGCCCAGCCAACTCGACGACCGAAGACGCCGCCACCGGCACGGGCCCGGCGTGCTCGCGGGTGACCACCGGCATGCCGGCGAGCAACCACCCCATCGTGCCGTTCTCCAGCGCCGCGACCGGGTTCTTCACGCCAGCGTCCACCAGCGTCTGCGCGCCGATGATGCTGCGGGTACGGCCTGCACAGTGGACGACGATCGGCGTGGACGTGTCCTTCACCAAGGATCCGAGTCGATACAGCAGCTCGATTCCCGGCAGGTTGCGCGAGACGCTCAGAGAACCCCTCAGGTACTCGTCGCGCGGCCTGCAGTCGATGACGATCGGAGGCCTGGAACCCTCGAGCATCCCCGAAAGCTCCGGGGCCGAGACATGCGGAGTGCCGCATGTCGATTCGACGAATTCGCCGAACGCCTTGCTGTAGGTGTGCATCCCGCCGTACACCGGAAGGCCGGCGTTCTCCCATGCCTGCACGCCACCAGCGAGCACGCGCACGTCTCGATAGCCCCAGGCGAGCAGCGCCACGGCCGCCTCCCGAGCCTCGCCCGCATCCGACTCGTCGCACACGATGACGGTGCAGTGAAGTGGAACGCGCGACGGCAGGGTCAACTCGAGGTTGCGGCGCGGAAACGAGCTTGCGTGAATCAGGTGGCGAGCGCTGTAGGTGCTCTCCGCCCGGACATCGATGAGCGCCAAAGTCGTTCCGGAACGCAGCGCCCACGCGAGTTCGGACGGCTCGAGGCTGCGCGACGCCGATGCGGCATTCAAAATGCGCCTCGCGCAATCTTGACGCCGCGCGCGGCAGGAAAAGTCCGACTCGTCCCGGACTGCATGTCGAACGCCCTGCGCTCGTGCGTGTGCTCGATGCTCATGCCGTAGAGATGCAGTGTGAGGTGCGGCCCGCCCTCGCCCAGGTGTATCGAGTGCACGTCCTCCGGCATGAATGCGAGCGCGGTGCCCGCGACGATATCGAACTCGCCTGCGAGGGCCACACGGCCGCCGCCGGGCGCCGTGCCGTCGTCGAGGCGTCGATACAGGCGATTGAGTTCGCGCCCGTGGAGTCCGGCGATCACCGCCCAGGTGGTGTGATCGTGCGGCGGTGTCGAGCGCCCGGCCGCCGGCGAAGCGACGTACAGCGCATATCGGTGATCCGCGTCCTCGGACAGGCGGTACATGCTGCTCACCCCTTCGGCGACCGCCGGAAATTCGTCAGGAGGGAAGAGTTCGCGATGTGCGGCCAGCGAAAGCATCAGTTCACGCACCGCCTCCAGCGACTTCCGATCGACAGCGGCGTCCATCAACTTGCGGACCTGTTCCAGCGTTTGATGCACGAGCGCCCGTCGCCGGGCGACTCTCGGATCGGACGCGAAGTCCTCGCCCTCGCCTGTTGCTCCGGTCATCGCCTCACTCCGCGTAGGTTTCGCGCATCGACGCTCTGGCATTGAACGCCTCGTACCAGGCTGCCAGCGCCGGGCGCCCCTCGCGCCACGCCTCGTCCGGGAAGCGACGGTCGCCTACGCTCAGCGCGCACGCGAGTGTCACGTGCCCGATATTCATCGGGTCGGCGATCAGGCCGGGGTCGACCTCGAGCGCGCTCAGGATGTTTTCGATGCGCTCCTTCTCCAGCGCGAGTGCCTTCTTGTCCTGGCTTTCGGCCGGCCGCCAGCTCTCTCGCACACGGTTGACGTACGCGTCCATCACGGCTCCACCGAAGGCGTTGAGCTTCAATGCACGCCAACGCCGCTCACCCTGGGCCGGATACAGGTGGATCCCGTTTCCGAGCGCGTCGAAGTACTCGCAGATCACGTCCGACTCGACGACCAGTTCACCTGCTTCGGTGACCAGCGCAGGAATCATGCCGGTCGGGTTCAGCTTCCAGAACGCATTTCCCGCCTCCCGCAGCGGAGGCTGCTCCATCTGCACCCGGTCACCCAGCCCAACCTCCTTGGCAACGACGCGTACCTTGCGCGCATAGGGTGACGTCGGCTTCATGTACAGCTTCATGGCGACTCCATGTAGGGGCATCGATTCCGAATTCGGGGATTCGGGACTGCGCGCGGCCCGGCAGCCCGGCTCGACGCGGCCTGCCCGGCCGCTGCCCGACTATGCGAACGCCGACCGCCGGTGTCAACATTGCAGTAAACGAATTCGCGGTGCGGAATATCAAGTCAGCCGACTCGAACGTCGCACTGCCCCCTGCAGGCTGCCGGCCTGCCCTGCCCCGCAGTGGCACCTCGGCGGGCAGACGTCCCGGGAGCGGGCCGGCGAAGCCCGCACTCCGGAGTCCGTCTCCAGTGTCATCGTCCGCCGGCGCGCTCCAGCTTCAGGCCGACCTTGATCACCCGCCCGCCGGCGACCTCCCGGGCCACCAGCAGCAATCGCGAGATCTGCACCGCGTCGCCCTCGACGATGCGCGGGGCGCGCCTGCGCATCGCCTCGTCCAGCGTCATTCCGGCCAGTTCGGCGGGTGGCTCGCACCCGTAGGCGGCGCAGACGTCTGCGAACGAGGCGCCTCCCTCGAGCACGAAGTCGCCGTAGTACTTGCGCCGCGACGCGACGTCGACCCGCGCGAACATCTCGGACAGGTGATCGACTTGCCGGTCCGGGGCCAGCAACATCACGA
>CALMSQ010000556.1:0-5103 GCA_937872345.1 uncultured Burkholderiales bacterium
CGAACTCGGCGGCGCTGCGCAGTCGGGTCATGGGTCGGCGCTGGCGCAGCAGGTCCTCGCCGACGGCCGCGCGTGGGAAAAATTCCAGGCGATATGCGAGGCGCAGGGCGGGATGCGGGCGATACCCGCAGCGGCGCACCGTCTTGAAATCACGGCGGCGCGGTCCGGCCAGGTCCGCGCCGTCGACAACCGTGTCCTGGCACGTGCCGCGAAACTCGCCGGTGCACCCCGGGCGCCGGCCGCCGGTGTCGAGGTGCACGTGCGCCTCGGCGAGGCCGTGCGGGTCGGGCAGCCGCTGTTCACGCTGCACGCCCAGGCGCCGGGCGAACTCGACTACGCGCAACGATTCGTCGCGTCGCGCCCGCCGATCTTCGCGATCTCGGAGTCCGCATGAATCGCATCGTGCTGCATTTTCCGGAAGACGAGCAGTTCGCCCGGAAACTGGCGGGCGCACTGGAGGCCGTGTACGCGCCACTCTCGCTGCATCGCTTCCCGGACGCCGAATCCCTGGTCCGCCTCGACGCTGACGTCGGCGACCGGACCGTGGTGATCAGCAGCAGCCTGGCGCGCCCGGACGAGAAGACGCTGCCGCTGCTGTTCGCCGCGGATGCAGCGCGCGAACTGGGTGCGCGCGGCGTCGTCCTCGTCGCGCCGTATCTCGCCTACCTGCGACAGGACCGCCGGTTCAACGCCGGCGAGGCGGTCACGTCGCGCAGCTATGCGCGCCTGCTGTCTGCGGCGTTCGACGGACTGGTCACGGTCGATCCGCACCTGCACCGCTACCGCGCGCTGGAGGAGATCTACGGCATTCCGACCCGTGTCGCGCATGCCGCACCCCTGATCGCCCAGTGGGTCGCCGGCGAGGTGCAACGTCCGCTGCTGATCGGCCCCGACGTCGAGAGCGCGCAATGGGTCGCCGAGGTGGCGGCGGCCTGCGGCGCTCCGTTCACGACGCTGACGAAGGTGCGTCGCGGCGACCGCGACGTGGAGGTGAGCCTGCCCGACGTGTCCTCCTGGAGCGACCGTCAGCCGGTGCTGATCGACGACATCGTTTCGAGCGCGCGCACGATGATCGAAGCCGTGCGCGGTGTTCAACGGGTAGGCCTGCTGCCGCCGGTGTGCATCGGTGTGCACGCGCTCTTCGCAGCGCGCGCCTACGCGGACCTCGTGGCCAGCGGCGCTTCGCGGGTCGCCACCTGTGACACCGTCCCCCACGTGTCCAACCGAATCAGCGTCGTGCAACCGGTGGCCTGCGCGCTCGACGATCTGCTCGAGGGGTGACTACTTGGTCCGCGACGGAACTTCGCTCGCTCGCCGCCTCTGGCTGCTGGCCGCGCAGGCGATCGCCGTCGCGGCAGGGCTCCTGATCGCCTGGCGCGCCTTCGGACCTGCACCGGCCGCGCCGGCGCGTACGGAGGTCGTGGCGCTGCGCGACGCGCCGTCCGAGGCGTCCGCGCTCAGGGGCTCCGAGGCTCGCCTGGAGGCAGGTTTCCGGGGCGCCGCCAGGAAGGCCGCGGCCTCGGTCGTCAACGTCTACACCCGCACGGCGCCGCCGCGGCGGCTCCCGGAATGGCTGCGTCCGTACGGCGAGCCGGACGGCGCGGTTGCCCAGGGAGCGTCCAGCCTGGGCTCCGGGGTCATCGTCGCCGAGCAGGGGTACATCCTGACGAACAACCACGTCATCGAAGGCGCCGACGACATCGCCGTCATGCTGCCGGGGGGCAAGGTCGCCGAGGCGCGCATCGTCGGCAGCGATCCCGAGACCGATCTCGCAGCCCTGCGCGTCGATGCGAGGGGCCTGCAGCCGATCACGTTCGCCGACCCGGAGTCGGTGCAGGTCGGCGACATCGTGCTCGCGGTCGGCGACCCGTTCGGCGTTGGCCAGACGGTGATCCAGGGCATCGTCAGTGCAACGGGCCGCAACCGACTGGGGATCAATACTTACGAGAACTTCATCCAGACCGATGCGGCGATCAACCCGGGGAATTCGGGCGGGGCGCTCGTGGGCACCGCGGGCCACCTGGTCGGCATCAACACCGCGATCTATTCGCGATTCCTGTCAGCCTGGCCCGGCACGTGATGGAGCAGATCATCGCTACGGGCCGGGTGAGCCGCGGCTGGCTCGGCGTCAGTGCGCGCGACGTCGTTCAGGAGGCGACGGGGGTCGCCGCAGGTGCGGCACTGGTCACGGTCCAGTCCGGCGGGCCCGCGGACAAGGCCGGCCTGCGCGCCGGCGATACCGTGGTGGCGATCAATGGCAGGGAAGTTGCCGATACCGCGCCGCTCGTCCGCGAAGCCGCCGCACTGACTCCGGGCACCCGGGCACGGTTCGACGTGCTTCGCGCCGGAGCGGGCGTCGTCGTGGAAGTCGAGATCGGGTTACGACCCGTCACCCGCCGACGGTGACGGGCGGGCATCGACAATGCCGAACGAAGACGACATGGACAGGGGCTCGCGGCCATCGGGTACCGGCGGGCCGGCGTCGCCGACAAGGCACTCCCGCCTGCGTCGCATCTGGCAGATCGGCCTCGAGTTCTCGAAGTTCGGACTTTGGGTCACATGGCACCGCGGGCTGATGCGTTGCGGCACGCACGCGGTGGCCGAGCGCTTCGTGCTGGTGCTGCAGCGCCTGGGGACGACCTTCGTCAAGCTCGGCCAGCACCTCAGCCTGCGGACTGATCTCCTGCCCGAGGACGCACAGCGCGTGTTGGCGCGCCTGCAGACTCATGCGGCGCCCTTTCCCGCGGAGGATGCCGTTCGCGAAATCGAGTCCGCGTTCGGCGGCCCCTGGCAGCGCGCATTTGCGCGCCTGGAAATGGTGCCGTTGGCGGCCGCGTCGATCGCGCAGATCCACCGCGCAACGCTTCCGGACGGCCGCGAAGTCATCGTGAAGATCCGCCGGCCGGGCGCTGCCGCGCAGGCGCAGGCGGACATGCGAATTCTCCGCACGATCGCGCGCACGGTGAACCGGGTGGTGCCGCCGCTGCGCCGTTGGGGCCTCGTCGCAGTGGTCGAAGAGATCGCCGAAAACCTCGACCTGGAGATGGACCTTGCGCGCGAGTCGCGTTTCGTGCGGCGATTTGCCGATGCGTGGCGCGGGTCCGCCGAGATCGACATCCCCGACGTGATCGACGGGCTGTGCACGCCGACGGTCATGGTGCAACGGTTCAGCTCCGGCACCCTGCTCGACGAGTTGTCGCCGGATGCGCGAGCGCCGGCCGCCAGGCGCCTCGTCGACAGCTACGTCACGCAGATCTTCCGCGACGGCCTGTTTCACGGCGATCCGCATCCGGGGAACGTCTTTGCGATGGCAGACGGGCGGCTGTGCCTTCACGACTTCGGAATCGTCGGGCGGGTCGATCGGCGAATGCGCTGGGCGCTGGCTGCTTTCGCGCTCGCGTTCGTCGAGCAGGATGCCGACTGGGTGGTGGACGCGTGGATGGATCTCGGACTGGTCGGGGCGCACGCGGACCGGGCCGCTTTTGCGCCTGCCGCACGGGCACTGCTGGCCGAGTTCGCGGAGCGCCCGCTGCGTGAATGGTCCCTGTCGAGTGCTTTCGGTCGGCTCGTGGCCGCAGGACGCTTCGCCGACGTGCGGCTGCCGCGCGACCTGCTGGTGCTGACGCGAACGGTGCTTCTGCTCGAAGGCACCGTGCGGGCGCTTGCACCGGACTTCTCGGTGTTCGAAGCCGTGTCGCGGTACGCGTCGTCGGGCATGTTCGACAATCCGGCGGTGACGCCCACCTCGAAGCGGTTGCAGTACGAACTCGGCGGCCTCGCCGGCGAGATGCCGTCGCTGCTGGCCAGGCGCTTGCACGAGGCGATGGGCCGGCAGTCCATCCCCGGACTGAGGACTGCGACGGGCGGTCGGTCGCGGGCCGATGTCGACGGAGCAAGCCGGCGCGTCGCGCTGGCGCTCGTAGCGGCAGGGCTGTACGTCGCGTCGAGCCTGCTGGTCCAGGGCGGTGGTGGGGGCCCCCAATGGGCGGGTATGCCACTGCTCGCGCTCGCAGGGTATGTGCTGGCGATCCGGTTCACGTTGTTGGCTGTCCGTGGCGCGGCCTGAGACGTCCTCGACACCTAAAAGGGGCGCGCAATGAGCAAGGTCAGGGTGGCGGTCAATGGCTACGGGGTCATCGGCAAGCGCGTTGCCGATGCGGTCCGGGTGCAGGACGACATGGAGCTGGTCGGCGTTGCCGACGTCGCCGACGACTACCGACTGCACGTCGCCGCGCAACGCGCGTTCGCGGTGCACGCCGCGACGCCGGAGGCCGGCGAGGCGATGCGCACGGCGGGGATTCCCGTGGCCGGGAGCCTGCACGACCTGCTGCGCCATGCCCAGATCGTCGTCGACTGCACGCCGAAGAAGGTGGCGGCGGCGAACAAGCGCCTCTATGACTCGGCCGGGCTCAGGTCCGTGTTTCACGGCGGCGAGGCCCACGCCCTGACCGGTCATTCGTTCGTCGCGCAGGCGAACTACGGGTCGGCGATCGGGCGCGCGTCGACGCGCGTCGTCTCCTGCAACACGACGGCGATCGTGCGAACCCTCGGCGCATTGCGCGCGGCAGGCCTGCTGAAACGCGCGCGGGGCACCTTGATCCGGCGTGCCTCCGACCCGTGGGAGTCTCACCGGGATGGCATCGTCAACACGGTCGTTCCGGAGCGATCGATGCCGAGCCACCAGGGCCCCGACGCACGAACCGTCATCCCGGACCTCGACGTCGCGACGATCGCCGTCAAGTCGCCTCACAACAGCAGCCACCTTCATGCGTGGTGGGTCGAGTTGACGCGGTCCGCACGCCGCGAGGAGCTCGTCGAGGTGTTCCGGAGCGCGCCGAGGATCGCATTCGTGCGGGTGTCGGACGGTGTCGAGGCACTGAACAGCACTGTCGAACTGATGTCGGACCTCGGCAGGCCACGCGGCGATCTCTGGGAGGCGGTGCTGTGGGAGGACACGCTGACCGTCGACGGCGATCAGGCCTACTACACGTGCCAGGTGTTCAACCAGGCCATCGTGGTTCCGGAAACCATCGATGCGATACGTGCACTGACAGGCGTCGAGCTCGACGCGGCAAGATCGATGTCCAGGACCGACGCGGCACT
>CALMSQ010000557.1:0-5104 GCA_937872345.1 uncultured Burkholderiales bacterium
ACCTCGGCGCCGAGGCTCTGCAGGATGCGCCGCATGATGTTGATCGACGCGTCGTGGCCGTCGAACAGCGACGCGGCGGTCACGAAGCGCACCTTGTTCTTCATCCGGTACTCGGCCAGCTTCTTCTGGTCGGACAGGTCGGTCATGGCGGTGATCCTGTGCGGGGGAGCGTGTCGACGCCAGTATCGCCCGCACGAGCGGGCGATGCGAGGCGGGCGAACCTGCGACGTTAATTGACGTTTACGTTAACGTCAATTAACGTCCTTCGCCAGCTCCGCCGGGCGGTCGCCGCACCGATCCGCGCCGCGATTCGGATACGATCGGCCGCAAATCCCTCCGACGATGCGAATCCTCCCCACGATCGACCACACCGAGCTGCGCCGGGCGCTCGGCTGTTTTCCCACCGGCGTGACGGTGATCACGACACTGGATCCCGACGGCGTGTTCGTCGGGTTGACGGTGAACTCGTTCAACTCGCTGTCGCTCGATCCGCCGCTCATCCTGTGGTCGCTCGGTACGCGCAGTTCGAGCCGACGCGCGTTCGAAGCCTCAGGGCATTTCGCCGTGAACATCCTGGCCGAAGACCAGGCGGCCATTTCGCGGCGCTTCGCTTCGCCGGCACGCAACAAGTTCCACGGGGTCGCGACGCACGCCGGCCTGGCCGGCGCGCCGCTGATCGAAGGCTGTGCGGCGTACATCGAGTGCCGCACCCATTCGGCGCAGGTCGCGGGCGACCACCTGCTGTTCATCGGGCGCGTCGAACGGGTTCACACCGCCGG
This sequence comes from uncultured Burkholderiales bacterium, assembly GCA_937872345.1. Classification (GTDB taxonomy): domain Bacteria; phylum Pseudomonadota; class Gammaproteobacteria; order Burkholderiales; family Burkholderiaceae_E; genus Zeimonas. Next base: position 780 of record CALMSQ010000557.1, read on the forward strand.
CCATCGGCCGCTCGTCTACGTGGGCGGACGCTATTGCGGCGTGGGCCCCGGGAAGGACTGAGCGCGCGCATCGTCGAGCGCGGCGCGGCGCGCAACCGGGGCCGCGCGATGCGCACCGTGGGCCGTCAGTATCCGATCTCGATGCCATACGAGGCCTTCAGCCAGGCGGCGTAGGCGCGCAGGTCGACGGTGCCGACGATCGACGGCTGGCCGACGCCGTCGATGCCGCGGCGCGAATAGGGAACGAGGAACGCCGCGGTGTCGCGCCAGCTCATGCCGCCGATCGAAGCCCGGCGCTGCATGCTGCGACGGACGATGCGGCCGCCTGCGTCACGCTGGTAGACGTACCGATCGCCCAGGGCACTGTAATTGCGGCCATGGATCCTGGGGTCGGTGACGTAGCGGTCGCGCGGATGCAGGTCGCGCATCGGCAGGCCCATCGCCTTCGCCATCTGCGTCATCCAGACCAGCGACACGTCGGAGAGATCGCCCTCGGCGTTGCCGCCGCCGACGTCGGAGTGGTCGCCGATGAATCCGCGCTCGACCACCCAGGCGCTGCCGCCCAGCGCCGAGTCCAGTGGAAACAGCGCGCGGTGCTCGTGGAGCGCCACCGCATGGAACGTCGCGCGCACCGCCGACGGAATCGCGAGTTGCCAGCTCCCGTTGTCGGCACCGAGCAGCCCGAACTGCGCAACCGTGTCCCACAGCCCGAGAAAGCGCAGGTCGACGCAGATGCCGCGCGCCCAGAAATGCCGCTCGTCGATCAGCGTGGAGACGCGATTGACGAAGTCGCGCGCCATCGCGGCGCCACGCGAGAAGCCGACCACGTCGACCGGGGCGGTCTTGCCGATCCAGGCGTCGCCGAGGAAGCCGTCGAGAGTGCCCAGCATCCAGTCGACGCGCGCCCGCGCCGTGCTCGCCTGGGCCCAGTCGAGCGCGCCTCCGGCGATGCCGCTGTCGAGGTCGTCTCGGCCGACGCCGGCCATGTACCACTTCGCCGGATCTTCGTACTGCTCGAAGAACTTGCGCACGTTGGAGACGTCTTCGCCGTTCAGGCCGGTGGCGCCATTGCCGGTACCGTCGAACGCGAACAGGATCAGGCCGAGTGGGTCGGTCGCGACGAGCGGGTTGCCGTCGGCATAGGCGAACGGATCGAGCCCTGCGGCGAGCCCGAGCGGATCGGGTTCGAGGTAGCGGCCCGCGTCGGGGTCGTAGGTGCGCAGCACGTTGTCGTGCAGCCCGGTCTCGGCGTCGAAGTACTGCCCGTCCAGTCGCAGCGGCTGCGCGAAACCGCCCCTTGCGCGCGCGAGACCTCCGAACGCGTCCCAGTCGCCGCGCCAGGCGACGCGGCCACGCTCGTCGGTGACGGCGATCGGCGTGCCGAGATGGTCGGCGTGAATCCAGTGCAGCGAGGAGCGTCCGGCTCGTCCGCCGCCGGGCGCCGGTTCGTGATCGAGCACCGCGACCAGCCGGCCGTTCCAGCGCAGGTACTGGCGCAGCACGCGCCCATCGGCGCCGGTCTCGGCGACGAGTGCGCCGGCCTGGTGCACGAAGCCCCGGTCGCCCGCCGCGCCGCTGCGCGCGGCGCGAACGCCGAACGCGTCGTACCGGTAGCGGGTCGCGCCGCGCTCGCCGTCCGCCTCGACGATGCGTCGCTGCGCACCGTAGCGCAACGCGTGCCCGCGGTGCCGTGTTGGCCGTCCGGACGCATCGGGTTGCGTATCGGGCTCGCGCCAGTCGGTGCCGTCGCGACGGCGGGCCGCGATGCGGTCGCCGACCGCGCCGTGCAGGAAGTACTCGACGTGCGCGGGCGCCGCGCCGCCCCCGTGGCGCTCGCGCACGATCAGGCGCCCGAAGCGGTCGTAGCCGTAGCGGTCCTCGCCGGACTCGTGGGTGATCGCGACCGGCAGCCCGCGCGGATGCCACTGCAGCCGGCGAAACGGCAGGTCGAACGGCCCGAGCGAGTCCCAGTCGCGCGGCGCGCGAGCCGGCCCCTCCGCCCCGCTGTCGGCGCCGCCACGCAGCCATCGAAGCGAGCCCGGCCGCCCCGATGCGTCGGCCTGCTGCTCGAAGCGGATGCCGTTGCCGAGTTCGATCACCGTCGCACCGGCGTCGCGGTGCACGACCCGCGCGAGCCACCTGACCGCGGCGTCACCGGCCATCGACAGGCCGAACGCATCGGCGCGCCCCTGCGCGTCGTAGCCGTGCACCAGCCGCGACCCGTCGGGCAGGCCCTGCTCGGCAAGCCGCCCCAGCGGGTCGTACGAGAAGGCTTGGCGGTACGTCGCGCCGTCGCGCTCATGGACCAGCTCGACGAGCCGGCCGAGCGCGTCGTGGCGCGCGAACGAGTGCTGCACCGGGTGGTCGATAGTGACCAGGCGCGCGCCCTCGTAGCCGAAGCGGGTCACGACGCGCTCCTCGCCCGCCGTTTGCTCGCGGCGCACGATGCGCCCGGCGAGGTCGTGGTCGCGGATGTCGACGCTGCCGTCGGCGTGCTCGATGCGCGCGAGCCGCCCGAGGGCGTCGTAGCGCTGACGGTGCGAGCCGGCGTGCGCCGAGCGTGCCTGCACCAGGCGTCCGAGGTCGTCGTAGAGAAACTCGGTGCTGCGGCTGGCGGCGTCGACCAGTTGCCGACGGCCCGGCTCGGCGCGCGCCAACGCGACCGGAAGCGCCTGCGCCCCTGCGCCGCCGCCCGGGGCCGCGCCCGGTGCAGGCGCCGGCGCCTGCGCAGCGCGTGCGGCCGCAGGCGCGAACACTCGCCGCCAGCCGCGATTCGATTCGACCTCGACACCGTCGCCACGCAGCCGCAACGTCCAGCGCTGTCCGGTCGACCACTCGACGCCGCTCGGCCTGCCCGAGTCGTCGTAGTCGATCCGCACGCCGACGCCGCGCGCACTGCTCGACGCGAGTCGCCACGCGCGATCGAACGCACGCGTGCGCCGGCTGCCGTCGGGCAGGCGCTCGGAGAGCGCGCGCCCGATCGCATCGCGCTCGATCGTGTGCGCCAGCACCGCCGCGTGGCCGATCCGCACCAGGCGACGTTGCGCGTCGTGGACGAACACCGTGCGCGCGACGCCCGCACTGCCGCCCTCCCGCGCGATCGACACGAGCTTGCCGATCGCAGGCCCCGCCTGCGCGTACTGGAATCGCAGCGACGCGGCGACCGGTTCGGGCGCGTCGCGGGCCGGCGCGAAACCGGCGACGTCGATCGCTGCGACCTGGCCGCGCGGGGTGTACGCGATCGTCCAGTGCATCGTGCGGCCCGCAACCACGCTCGGGCGATCGATGCGCGTCGGGCCCGACAGCGGGTCGGCGTCGGCGTAGCTGAACCGCTCGACCCAGCCGGTCGCCGGCCCGGCGCGTCCGACGCGCCGCTCGACGACGCGGCCGAGCGAGTCGTGGCGGATCGTCACCGCTCCGATCGACACGGTTCGTCCGTCGCGACCGAGCACGGTCCGCAAGCCCATCGGCGGGCACTGCGCGCAGCCGTCGCCCTCGCTGCCCGTCAGCATCGGACCGCTGTCGCGCCGCTCGACCCAGCGGAAGCGGCTCGTCCGCCCGTCGGCCGAAACCGTCGTCGTGCCCGGCTCGCCCGCGCGCCGCGGCAGCCGGTAGGCGAAACGCAACGCCTGCGCGTCGCCCGCGCCGATGCCTTGCGACAGCGAGACCCGGAGCGAGTCGTCGTACGCATACCGGCTGCGGCGGCCATCGGTGTCGGTGATGCCGGTGAGCAGGTGGAACGCGCGCGGGTCCTCGTAGTGGTAGCGCTGCGTGCGGCCGTCCGGATAGCGCACCGCGGCGAGCTGGCCGTGCGCGTCGTAGTCGTAGGCGATGCGCTGGCCGTCGGGCATGCGCAGCGCGGTCAGGCGCGCGCCGGCGTACTCGAAGCCGAGCGCGCGCCCTGCGTTGTCGCTGGCCTCGAGCAGCCGGCCGCTGGCGTCGCGGCGCAGCCGGATCGCGTCGAGGTCGGCGGCGACGATCGACGCGAGACGACCGTCTGCGTCGAAGACCACGCGCCGGCCGCCCGGCCAGCGCCAGACGAAGCTCGCCGCGGCGTCGGCGAGCTGCTCGTCGAGGAGCCCGTCGGCGATGCGTCCGCTGCCATAAGAGCCGGCCCCGGTGCGCGTGAACACGAGCCTTCGTCCGTCGGCCTGCACGATCTGCAGCTCGACGCGCCCGTTGCGGACGGTGCGGGCGAGCCGCGTATCGAAGCTGTGGCTCCAGCCGCGGCCGAGCGACAGCGCGAAATCGCTGCGGCTGTTGTAGTGCCGCGCGAACTGCAGCAGCAGCGAGTCGTGCCGTGCGAGGCCGAACGCAGCGGCCGG
>CALMSQ010000558.1:0-4161 GCA_937872345.1 uncultured Burkholderiales bacterium
CGACCCTGCGCGCCGCGCTGCTGTTCTCGAACACCGGCTACGCGCTGCCCGGCGTCGTGCTCGGCGTCGGGTTGCTGATCCTGTCGGGCGCGGTCGATCGCGCGCTGTCGCCGCTGACCGGCTGGCTCGGCGTCTCCGCGGTGCTGGCCGGCGGCAGCGTCGCCGCCATCGTCTACGCGTATGCGGTGCGCTTCTTCTCGGTGGCCTACCAGGGGGTCGAGTCGGGCCTGAAGCGGATCAGCCCGTCGATGGACCACAGCGCGCGCAGCCTCGGCCGGCGTCCGCTCGAGGTGCTGCGCGAGGTGCACTGGCCGCTCATGCGCCGCAGCGTCGGCGCCGCGGCGCTGCTGGTCGCGATCGACTGCCTGAAGGAGTTGCCCGCCACGCTGGTGCTGCGGCCGTTCGACTTCGACACGCTCGCGGTGGTCACCTACCAGTTCGCCTCGGACGAGCGGCTCGCCGAGGCGGCCTTGCCGGCGCTGCTGATCGTGCTGGTCGGGGTGGTGCCGGTCGTCTGGCTGTCGCGCGTCGCACTCTCGGAGCGGCGCCGACCTGTTGTATAATTTTCGTTTGCAGGCGCGTAGCTCAGCTGGTTAGAGCACCACCTTGACATGGTGGGGGTCGTTGGTTCGAGTCCAATCGCGCCTACCAGGACACCGCAGTGCGCACCGGCGCCGGCCGACCGGCCCGCCGGGCGCGCGGAGGTCCGGCAGGAAGTGCGGCCTGGCCGCACTTTTCGTTTCCAGCGTCCGTTTCCGGCGCGCCCCGAGCCGCCACCCGAGATTCGCCCGACATGGTCGTGATCACGCTCCCCGATGGTTCGCAACGGCGCTTCGACGCGCCGCCGACGGTGGCCGAGGTGGCGGCCTCGATCGGCGCCGGGCTGGCCAAGGCGGCGATTGCGGGCAAGGTCGACGGCCGGCTGGTCGACACCTCGCACCGTATCGAGTCGGACGCGACGCTGGCGATCGTCACCGAGCGCGATCCGGAAGGCCTGGAGATCATCCGTCATTCCACCGCGCACCTGCTCGCGTGGGCGGTCAAGTCGCTGTTTCCCGACGCGCAGGTCACGATCGGGCCGGTGATCGAGAACGGCTTTTACTACGACTTCTCGTACAAGCGCCCGTTCACGCCCGAAGATCTCGCCGCGATCGAAGCGAAGATGACCGAGCTCGCGAAGGCGAACCTGCCGGTCGTCCGCGAGCTCTGGGACCGCGACGAGGCGGTGAAGTTCTTCGAGTCGATCGGCGAGAAGTACAAGGCCGAGATCATCGCGTCGATCCCGGCCGGCGAGCCGATCACGCTGTACCGCGAGGGCGACTTCGTCGACCTGTGCCGCGGGCCGCACGTGCCGTCCACCGGGCGCCTGAAGGTCTTCAAGCTGATGAAGCTGGCCGGCGCCTACTGGCGCGGCGACTCGAAGAACGAGATGCTCCAGCGCATCTACGGCACCGCCTGGGCGAAGAAGGAAGACCAGGACGCCTACCTGCACATGCTCGAGGAGGCCGAGAAGCGCGACCACCGCCGGCTCGGCCGCGAGCTCGACCTGTTCCACATGCAGGAAGAGGCGCCCGGACTGGTGTTCTGGCACCCGAAGGGCTGGGCCATCTGGCAGCAGGTCGAGCAGTACATGCGCCGCGTCTACCAGGACAGCGGCTACCAGGAGGTCAAGGGCCCGCAGATCCTCGACCGCAGCCTGTGGGAGCGCACCGGGCACTGGCAGAACTACCGCGAGAACATGTTCACGACCGAGTCGGAGAACCGGCACTACGCGCTCAAGCCGATGAACTGCCCGGGGCACGTGCAGATCTTCAAGTCCGACCTGCGCTCGTACCGTGACCTGCCGCTGCGCTACGGCGAATTCGGCCAGTGCCACCGCAACGAGCCCTCGGGCGCGCTGCACGGCATCATGCGGGTGCGCGGCTTCACGCAGGACGACGGCCATTCGTTCTGCACCGAAGACCAGATCCTCGACGAGTGCGTCGCTTTCACCGACCGCCTGCAGCAGGTGTACCGCGATTTCGGCTTCACCGACATCCTGTACAAGGTCGCGACCCGGCCCGACAAGCGGGTCGGCTCCGACGAAAGCTGGGACAAGGCCGAGGCCGCGCTGATGGAGAGCCTGCGGCGCGCCGGCTGCGAGTTCGACATCTCGCCCGGCGAAGGGGCGTTCTACGGCCCGAAGATCGAGTACACGCTGCGCGACGCGATCGGTCGCCAGTGGCAGTGCGGCACGATCCAGGTCGACTTCAACACCGCCGGGCGGCTGGGCGCCGAATACGTCGCCGAAGACAACACGCGGCGGGTGCCGGTGATGCTGCACCGGGCCATCGTCGGCTCGCTCGAGCGCTTCATCGGCATCCTGATCGAGCACCACGCCGGTGCGTTGCCGATGTGGCTGGCGCCGGTCCAGGCGGTCGTCATGAACATCACCGACGCGCAGGCCGAGTACGCCGCGTCTGTTGCGGAAACGTTGGGAAAACAAGGGTTTAGGGTCCAGACCGATTTGCGGAACGAGAAAATCAACTATAAAATCCGCGAAAACAGCCTGCAGAAGATTCCGTACCTCCTGGTCGTCGGCGACAAGGAGCGGCAGGCTGGCAAGGTGGCCGTGCGCGCGCGCGGGGGGGCCGATTCCGGCGTCCTCGACGTCGGGGCGTTCGCGGCGCGGCTGTCCGAAGACGTCGCGCTCAAGCGATCCAACCCGCAATGACCGGCGAGCCTGGCGTGTTCCGCTGCGCGGAGCAGGCCGGCCTGCGGGTCCTTGTCGCTGCACGGCCGTCGTATTTTTGCTTTTTCAGGAGAACCGAGCATCGCTACAGCTGAACGCGCGCATCGCATCAACGGTGAGATCAACGTATCCGAGGTGCGGCTCGTAGGCATCGAAAACGAGCCGATCGGAATCGTCAGCCTGAGGGAGGCCATGCGCATGGCCGAGGAGGCCGAAGTCGACCTGGTCGAAATCGCGCCGCAGGCCGTTCCTCCCGTCTGCCGCCTGATGGACTATGGAAAGTTCAAGTACCAGGAGCAGAAGCGGCAGCACGATGCCCGCCTGAAGCAGAAGGTCATCCAGGTCAAGGAAGTCAAATTCCGGCCCGGCACCGACGAAGGCGATTACATGGTGAAGCTGCGCAACCTGCGCCGATTCCTGGAAGAGGGCGACAAGGCGAAGGTCACCCTGCGATTCAGGGGGCGCGAGATGGCCCACCAGGAGTTCGGCGTCCGGCTGCTCGAGCGGGTGCGCACCGACCTCGACGACATCGCGCTGGTCGAGCAGATGCCGCGCCTCGAAGGCAGGCAGATGATCATGGTGATCTCGCCCAGGAAGAAGAAGTAGTGTCGATCGGCGCCTTCGGGCGCCAAAGAAGCCGAGCGGGTCCTCGAAGTGCCGGCAGGTCGCCGGACACCCGACAAGGCATTAGAAGAGAAGGCAAGGGGTTGTCATGCCCAAGATGAAGACGAAGAAAGGCGCTGCGAAGCGCTTCCGCGTCCGCGCCTCCGGCAGCGTGAAGCGGGGTCAGGCGTTCAAGCGCCACATCCTGACCAAGAAGACCACGAAGAACAAGCGCCAGCTGCGCGGAACGATGAACGTGCACGACACGAACGTCGATTCCGTCAAGGCCATGCTGCCGTACGCATAAGGAGAGCGCCATGCCCCGAGTCAAACGTGGAGTCACGGCGCGCGCGCGCCACAAGAAGGTCATCGCCGCCGCCAGGGGTTACCGTGGCCGCCGCGGCAACGTCTATCGCATCGCCAAGCAGGCGGTCATGCGTGCCGGCCAGTACGCGTACCGCGACCGGCGCAACAAGAAGCGCGTGTTCCGCTCGCTGTGGATCGCGCGGATCAACGCGGCGGTGCGAGAGCACGGCATCACCTACAGCGTGTTCATCAATGGGCTGAACCGCGCGGCCATCGGGCTCGATCGCAAGGTGCTCGCCGACCTCGCGGTGACCGACAAGCCGGCGTTCGCGGCGATCGTCGCGCAGGTGAAGGCCTCCCTCGGCGCGGCCTGAGCCGCGCGAGCAGCAGCGTCGGGCGGGGCGGCCGCACGGGCCGCCGGCCGGCGAACACGACGGGGCCTTCGCGGCCCCGTTTTTCTTGCACCACAGGACGCTTTCGCAGCCATGCCGAATCCAGAGAGTTCCCCGCCGTCGACGCCG
>CALMSQ010000559.1:0-4160 GCA_937872345.1 uncultured Burkholderiales bacterium
TCGAGTCGCTGCTGTTCGCGACCGCGCTGGCCGTCGGGCTGTCGCCCGAGCTGCTGCCCGCGATCGTCAGCGTGACGCTGTCGCACGGCGCGCGCGCGATGGCGCAGCGCGGCGTCATCGTCCGGCGGCTCCAGGCGATCGAGAACCTCGGCAGTATCGACACGCTGTGCACCGACAAGACGGGCACGCTGACCCAGGGCGTGATCCAGCTCGATGCCGCCACCGATCCCCTGGGCCGACCGTCGGACGCGGTGCGGCGGATGGGGTGGCTCAATGCCGCGTTCGAGACCGGCATCGAGAATCCGCTCGACGCCGCACTGATCGCCGCCGGGGCGGCGGCCGGGCTGAGCCTCTCGGGCGAGCGCAAGATCGACGAGATCCCGTACGACTTCATTCGCAAGCGGCTGACGATCGTGATCGAGGAGACGGCCGGCGCGGACAGGCACCTGATGATCACCAAGGGCGCCTTCGACAACGTGCTCGCGGCCTGCACGCGCGTGGCCACCGACGCGGGCGAAGAGGATCTCGAGGCGAGTGTGCGCGAGCGCCTCGACGCCTGGTACCGCGCGCGCGGCAACGAGGGCTTCCGCGTGCTGGCGGTGGCCACGAAGCGCGTGCCGGCGAGCCCGCGTCACTCGCGCGACGACGAACGGTCGATGACGCTGGCCGGCTTCCTGCTGTTCTTCGATCCACCCAAGCCCGGCGCCGCGCAGGCGATCGCCGACCTTCAGGCGCGCGGCATCCGCGTGCGGATGATCACCGGCGACAACCGCTACGTGGCCGCGCACGTCGCCGGCGCGATCGGGCTGGATGCGTCGGGGATGATGACCGGCGCGGAGATCGCCGGGCTCAACGACGAATCGCTGTGGTACCGTGCCGGGCGCGCCGACCTGTTCGCCGAAGTCGATCCGCAGCAGAAGGAGCGGATCGTTCGCGCGCTGCAGCGCACCGGCTACCTGGGCGACGGCATCAACGACGCGCCCTCGCTGCGCGTCGCCGACGTCGGCATCTCGGTCGAGGGCGCGGTCGACGTCGCGCGGGAATCCGCCGACGTCGTGATGCTCAGGCCCGACCTGGACGTCTTGCGGCGCGGCGTCGAGGAGGGCCGACGCACGTTCGCCAACACGATGAAGTACATCAACATCACGACCAGCGCGAACTTCGGCAACATGGTCAGCATGGCGCTCGCCACGCCGCTTCTGCCGTTCCTTCCGCTGGCCGCCAAGCAGATCCTGCTGAACAACTTCCTGTCGGACATCCCGTCGGCGGCCGTGTCCACCGACAACGTCGATCCCGAGCACGTCGAGCGCGCGCAGCGCTGGAACGTGCGGGACGTGCGCCGCTTCATGGTCGTGTTCGGGCTGGCGAGTTCGGTCTTCGACCTGCTCGCCTTCGCGGTGCTGCTGCTGGGCTTCCGCGCCGACCAGGCGACTTTCCAGACCGCCTGGTTCGTGGTCTCGCTGCTCACCGAGCTGGCGGTCGTGCTGGTGCTGCGCACCACGCGCCCGGCGCTGCGGAGCAGGCCGGGCCGGCTGCTCGGTCTCTCCACCGTGGTGGTGATGGTCGCGGCCCTGTGCATTCCATACCTCGGGCCGGTCGCGGCCGCCTTCGGCTTCGTGCCGGTGCCGCCGGCGCTGCTGGCGGCATCGCTGGCGATCGTCGCCGGCTACGTCGTCTTCACCGAAGTCCTCAAGCTGTGGACGCATCGCCGACGCGCGCACGCGGCGGGCAGCCCGCGATGACGACGCCGGCTCCCCGCGCCCGCCGCGCGCAGCGATGCGTCGCCTGGCTCGTCGCGCTGGCGTGTGCCGGCTGCGCCGGCGCCGGCAGCAGCGTGACGCAGGCGCTGCGCGTCGAGACCCCGGGGTGCGAGGGCGCGAGCTGCGAACTGCGCAACGATCGGGGGCACTGGTCGATTGCGCGCACGCCGGGCGTCGTGGAGGTGCTCACCTCGACCGCGGAGCTCGAAATCGTCTGTCGCGCGCCCGATGGCGCGTTGCGCTCCGGGTCGCACGCCGGATCTTCGGCGCACCCCGTTTCGCCGGGCGCCGCAGTTGCCGGCGCCGCGGCCGGCGCGGGTGTGGGCGCCGCCGCAGCCGCGCCGGTCCTTGCCACGCCGTACGCGCCATTCGCGGTCCTGTTCCTCGCCTACGGCGCAGTGGCTGGCGCCGGCGCCGGGAGTTCGGCCGAGGCGTCGGGCCGGCCGTTGCGGTATCCCGATCGCGTCTCGGTGCCGCTGAACTGCGGCGCCCCGGCCGCGGCACTGCCGCAACCGCTCGGCGTCACCGTGCGGGGCGCGAGCGTTGCCGAGGCGCAGGCTGTCGGAGCGCCCGATCGCCGCGGCGCGCTGGTCGTCTCCGTCGACGACGGCGGGCGAGCGCAGGCCGCCGGCCTGCGCCCCGGCGACCTGATCGTGAACGCGGCGGGCCGCGACATCGACTCGCCGGCGCAGCTCGAGGCCCTGCTGCGTGCGATACCCGCGGGCGCGGGCTTCGCGTTGCGCATCCGGCGTGCCGGAGCAGGGCTGGAGCTCGCCGTGCCGCCGGCGACGCGACCCGGCTGACGGGAGCGCGTCGTGACGATCGGCCAATGGCTTGCGAAGATCCCCGCTGCCGCGTTGCTGGCTGCCGCGATGCTCGCGAGCGCCGGCTGCGCGACCGTCGACGGGCGCGTCGATCCGGCGATGTTCCCGGCTGCGCGCGAGGCCGCGACCGACCGATCCGCGGAGGACCGATCGACTGCGGTTCACGCTCCCGTCGCGATCGGCCTGGCGCTGCCTGCGCCACTCGTCGCGCAGGCGTACCTCGGCGAGCGGCTGGACGACTCGGGGGGCACGCGCGTGCGCGTGCCGATCGGCCGCATCGTCGAGGCCGCTGCGCTGCGCACGCTCGCCGGGACGTTCGATGGCGGGGTGCGCCGCACCGATGGCGGCGATCCGCGCACCGACTCCGGCGACACCGCCGGCGCGGTCGCGGCCGTCGTCGCGATCACGCGGATCGAAATGGACTACCGGGACGAGCTTCGCTACTTCGTGCCGCTCGGCCCGCTGATCCTGTCGGATTCGCGACTCACCGTGCGCCTGGTACTCGGCGCCGAGCTGCGCGACCCCGCCGGGCGCCCGCTGTGGTCGAAGACGCTCGACTCGGGCGCGATCGAGCCGCGCACGCCGCGCTCGCCGCTGCTGAAGGGCTACGAGGATCGCCCGACCAGCGTGATCCGGCTCGCGCACCAGGCCGCGTGGCGCTTGCTGCTCGACCTGGCCCGCGAGGCGCGCGACTGGATCGAGGCGGAGCATTCGCGCGAGCGCCGGCTCTGAGCGCGCGGCAATTTGACACCGAAGCACCGGATTGGCACTCTTTGCGCCAGCCGAACAACCGCTGTGGGAGAGACTGCGCGGACCGGAAACAAGCCGACCGGTCCGGCGTGGCGCCGAAGGTGTATCGCCCCGGAAACTCTCAGGCAAAAGGACTGCAGCGGTTCGGCTCTCTGGAGAGAAGGCTCGGCGCGGCCGGTCGCGAGACCGCGGCGCAGGCCTCGCCGAAGGAAACAGGGGTCCGCGCTGGCGCGGGCGCTGAATGTCTCAGGCAAACGGACAGAGGGGGCTTCCGATCAACCACGGGTCGCGACGCGGCCGCCTTCGGAGCCCTGCCTTGAACAACCCCGCCGATCTCCGCTACACCTCGTCGCACGAGTGGCTTCGCCTCGAAGCCGACGGCACCGCGACGGTGGGCATCACTTTTCACGCCCAGGACGCGCTCGGCGAACTGGTCTACGTCGAACTGCCCGAAGTCGGCCGCAAGCTCGCGCAAGGTGAATCCTGCGTCGTCGTCGAGTCGACCAAGGCGGCCTCCGACGTCTACGCGCCAGTGGCCGGCGAGGTGCTGGCAGTGAATCCGGCGCTCGCCGAGGCCCCGCAGACGGTCAACGAATCGCCCTACGCCGACGGCTGGCTGTTCCGGATGCGGCCGTCCGATCCGTCGCAGATCGACGCGCTGCTCGACGCCGGCGCCTACGCGGCCGGGCCCGGCGCCGGCTGAGCCCCAGGCGGCGCGCGAATGCGCGCCTCGTGATCCTTCGATGCCATTCATGCAGGCCGCGAACCCGCAGGCCGCGCCGGAGATCCTGTCCATGAGCCCTTCCGGGTACCCCAGCGCCGACAT
>CALMSQ010000560.1:0-5899 GCA_937872345.1 uncultured Burkholderiales bacterium
GCCGCCGCCTGGCCCGCGGACCTGATCGTGATCGGCACGCACGGCCGCCGTGGCGTCGACCGCGTGCTGATGGGCAGCGACGCCGAGCAGGTCGCGCGGCGCTCGCCGGTGCCGGTGCTGCTGGTGCGGCTGCGGTGAGGGCGGCGAAGGCCGAAGGTGTCGCCGTGATCGAAGCCGCCCGCGACTGAGTTGGCGGGCCGGACACGGTTCGATCAGCCGCCCGAGGCGGGCGGCTTCGCGCCGTCGATGATCCACTGCATCAGCTTCGTCGCGGTGTCGGGCGAGAGCTGCTCGTGGGCGACGATGCGACGGAGCGGCTCGCCGCGTCGCAGGTGCTCGCCTTCCTTGTCGGCCGCATCGGCCTGTCCCCGCAGCTTCTCGTAACGCGCGGCCAGCCGTTCGAAGGTCGGCGCGTCGTGGCGCGCGGGCGTGCGATGGCAGTTGTAGCAGCCCATGTGCAGCGCGAGCGCCGAGCCGGTCAACTCGCTCTCGGCCAGCGCAGGCGCGGCGTGGCTGCCACCCAGCGCGAGCAGGCCGGCGGCGAGCATTTGCAGGGCGAGCGGGCAGCGGGTACGACGGGCAAGCATGGCGGGCTCCGGTCTTCGGGATGGCGAGGCGACCCGGGCAGTCTGGGTCGGCGCCGCCGCCAAGGCAAGCGGCGGCTGCGCCGATACGACATCGCGCGACGACATCGCGCGCGTGGCCGATCCCGTGCATCATGCGCGCGGATGAACTGGATCTTCCTCGGCATCGTGCTGGTGGCGTTCGTCACGGCGGCGTGGCGGCAGCTGGCGTTCGTCGCGGCCGAGGGCGTGCAGTCGCCGATGGAGGCGCTGTCGGCGGCGATGATCTCGTCGGCCGCCGGCGCCGTGGAGCTGGCGATCGGGCTGGTCGGCGTGATGACGCTGTTCCTCGGGCTGATGAAGGTCGCCGAGGCGGGCGGGCTGCTGACCGTGATCGCGCGGCTGATCCGGCCGCTGATGACGCGCCTGTTTCGCGAGGTGCCCCCCGATCATCCGGCGATGGGGGCGATGATCCTGAACCTGTCGGCCAACGCGCTGGGGCTGGGCAACGCGGCGACGCCGTTCGGCATTCGCGCCATGCAGGAGCTGGACCGGCTGAACCCCCGGCCCGGCACCGCGACGAACTCGATGGCGTTGTTCCTGGCGATCAACACCTCGAGCGTCACGTTGCTGCCGACCGCCGTCATCGCGCTGCGCGCCGCGGCGGGCTCGGCCGATCCGGCCGCGATTCTGCCGACGACGCTGTTCGCGTCGATCTGCGGGACGATCGCCGCGGTGATCGCCGCGATGTCGCTGGCGCGTTTCTTTCCGGCCGGCGCGCCCGATCCGGGCGCCGACGCGATCGACCGGCCGTGGGCGCGCGAGGACGCGGCGCGCGAAGCGCTGCCCGCTGACCCGGGCGGCTACCCGCCGTGGGCGTCGGCGCTGGCGATCGGCGCGCTCGTCGCGCTGATTCCGGTCACGATCGCCTGGGGCAAGGCGATCTCGCCGTGGATCGTGCCCGGGCTGATGGCGGGTTTCCTGCTGTTCGGTGCGCTGCGCGGCGCGCGCGTCTACGAGTCGTTCGTCGATGGCGCGAAGGAGGGTTTCCAGGTCGCGCTGCGGATCATTCCGTACCTGGTCGCGATCCTGGTGGCGGTCGCGATGCTGCGCGCGAGCGGCGCGCTCGACGCGATCGTGTCGACGCTGGGGGCCCTCACGTCGCGGGTCGGCCTGCCGCCCGAAGCGCTGCCGATGGCGCTGCTGCGCTCGCTGTCGGGGTCCGGCGCCTACGGCGTGATGGCGTCGATCATCAACGACCCGGCGATCGGCCCCGACAGCTACACCGGCTACCTGGTCAGCACGCTGCAGGGCTCGAGCGAGACGACGTTCTACGTGCTGGCGGTCTACTTCGGCGCGGTGCAGGTGCGCCGCGTGCGCCACGCGCTGGCTGCGGCGCTGATCGCCGACGTCGTCGCGGTGATTGCCGCGGTGGCGATCTGCAGCTGGCTGTTCGCGTGATCGACGACGTTCAGGATCGCGCTGCGCGGAGCAGCGCGCCGGCTTCGGCGACCCACACCGGATTGCGCCGCCTGAGTGGCGCGAGCGCGTCGCCCGGGGGCGGCTCGAGGCGACCCATCTGCTCGACGCAGGCGCGCGCCGCCTCGCGCTCGCCGAGCCTCGCATGGCAGCATGCCGCGATCTCGAGCACCGGCCGCCAGTCGGGCCGGATCTTCATCGCGCGGGTCGCGCATTCGAGTGCGCGGACGGGATTGCCCGAGAACAGGTGCGCCCACGCGAGGATCTCGTTCCAGACGAAATTCTGCCGGTCGTGCGGATCGAGCCGCAGGCCGTGCTCGAGCGGGGCGACCGCGCCCGCCGCGTCGCCGGCGAACACGCGCGCCATGCCGAGCACCAGGTGGCCCAGCGCGAAGCTGGGGCTGCATTCGATCGCCCGCTCGGCGGCACGGATCGCCTGGTCGAAGCGGTCGACGTAGACGCTGGCGATCGCCAGCCCGTAGTGCGCATACGGGTTCTGCTCGTCGAGCTGGACCGCGCGCAGCCCCGCATCGACGCCCTCGCGAAGGCTGGCGGCCGGGTCGTCGCTCCAGCCGTACGCGGCGAGGCCGGCGCTCACGCGGGCGAGCCACAGATGTGCCTCGGGCAACTCGGGGTCGACGCGGGCCGCCTCGCGAAACAGCTCGCGCGCGCGCAGGTGCGTCGGGCGGGTGACCTGATGGAAGTACCAGGCGCCCCGATGCACCAGGTCCCAGCCGCTGGGGTCGCCGCGCCGTTGCCGCCGCGCCGCCAGCGCCGACTCCGTTCGAAGCAGTTCGGGCTCGATGGCGCCCGCGACCTGCGCGGCGATGCGGTCCTGGACGGCGAACATCTCGCCGAGGTCGAACTGGCCGCCGAAGTCGAAGCGGTCCGCCCACAACGGGTTCGCGGTCGCGGCGTCCACCAGCTGCGACGAGATCCGGATGGCGCCCGGCGACCGGCGCACGCTGCCTTCCAGCACGTAGCGCGCGCCGAGCGCGTGGGCGACGTCCTTCGCGCCGACGGGCCTGCCCTTGAACGCGAAACTGGCATTGCGCGAGACGACGCGGAACCAGCGAAACCGCGACAGTGCCGTGATGATGTCTTCGGTCACGCCGTCGGCGAAGTAGTCCTGCGCCGGGTCTCCACCCAGGTTGCCGAAGGGCAGCACGGCGATCGACGGCCTGCGCGCGGCGTCGCCGGCGTGCGCGTCGAGCGCTCCGTCCGGCGCGCCTTCGGAGATCGCGACCGGCGCAGCGAAACGGTAGCCGACGCGCGAGGTCGTGGCGATCCACTCGCCACCGCCGGGCGGCGCGCCCAGCAGCCGGCGCAGGGCCGCGACCTGCACCGACAGGTTGCTCTCCTCGACGAACACGCCCGGCCAGGCGGCTTCCATCAGGTCGGACTTGGCGACCACCTGTCCGTCGGCTTCGAGCAGGGTGCGCAGCAACGCGAACGCGCGATGCCCGATCGCGAGCGGGGTGCCGTCGCGCAACAACGTGCCCCGGCCGGGATCGAGCACGTAGGACCCGAAGACGAAGCGCTTCTCGAGCATGCGCAAATTCTATCGGCGGCTTCGGGCGGTTTCGGGATTTTTCGGCGCGGCTTCGATACGGCGGCCGCGCGGTGCGCGATCGTTCGAGGCGACGCGGCCGTGGGGCTGCGCGAACCGGGCAAGGCCCGTACGAGGAGAGGCGCCATGGACCAGTCGGTGCAATCGAAGAGGGGGCAGGTGGTGCGCGGCGGCGAGCCATATCGCAGCGAGCAGGGCGCGGTCTACGCGCCGGGCATCAGCGCCGAGACCGTCGCGTCGGCGGCGCTGTTCCTCGGGGTCGTCACCCTGCCGCCGGGGCAGCGCACGAAGGCGCACGTGCACGAGCGCCACGAGTCGGCGTTCTACCTGCTGAGCGGCGACGAAGTGGAGCTCTGGAGCGGCGAGCGGCTCGAGCACCGCGACGTCGCGCGACCCGGCGACTACCTGTTCGTTCCTGCGAACGTGCCGCATGTCGCGGTGAATCGCGGCGCCACGCCGGCGGTCTTCGTCGGCGCGCGTGACGAGCCGACTGCGCAGGAGAGCCTGCTGATGCGCCCCGAGCTCGACGCGCGGGTGCCCTAGACGAGTTACTGGTCGAGCGCCCTGGCAGCGCGCCGACGCCTTGACGGGGGCGGTTCCCCGGCGGAGCATCGAGCCCTCTGCATCGTCGGCAAGTGCCGATCGGGGGGATCATGGATCAGCCCGCTCACGATGTCGGGACGACCCCCGTCCACAGCGGCGCATGGCGATCGCTGGACCAGATCGACGGCCCTCGCGGCATTCCCCTCCTGGGCAACGCGCTGCAGTTCGATCCGCCGAAGATGCACACCGTGCTCGAGGGCTGGCAGAAGCGATACGGCGACCTCTATCGGCTGAGGCTCGGGCGCGACCCGGTGCTGGTGCTGTCCGACGCGACCGGCATCGCGTCGCTGCTGCGCGACCGGCCCGACACCTGGCGTCGTTGGCACGTCATCGAGTCGATCACGGCCGAGAGCGGCGTCGACGGCGTGTTTTCGGTCGAAGGCGACGCCTGGCGACGGCAGCGCCGGCTGGTGATGCAGGCGTTCGACCCGGGGCACCTGAAGCGCTTCTTTCCCTCGCTGGTTCGCGTCACCGAGCGGCTGCTGGCCCGCTGGAAGCGGGCCGCCCAGTCGGGCACGGCGATCGACCTGCAGGCGGACCTGATGCGCTTCACCGTCGACGTGACCGCCGGGCTTGCCTTCGGCAGCGACGTCAACACGCTCGACGCGCAGCGCAACGCGATCCAGGAGCACCTCGACAAGGTCTTCCCGATGATCCAGCGCCGCATGAACGCGCCCTTCCCGTATTGGCGCTACGTCCGCCTGCCGATCGACCGCGCGTACGACGGGCACCTCGAGCGCGTCGGCGATGCGATCCGCGGCTTCATCGCGGAGGCGCGCCGCCGCATGGACGAAGACCCGTCGTTGCGCACGACGCCGTCCAACCTGCTCGAGGCGATGATCGCGGCGCACGACGCCGACAGCGGCGCATTGAGCGATCGGGAACTCGCCGGCAACGTCTTCACGATCCTGCTCGCCGGCGAGGATACGACCGCCAACACGCTCGCATGGACCATGTACCTGCTGTTCGAGCACCCGGACGCGTGGCGGAGGGTAGTCGCCGAGGCCGACGCCGCGCTCGGCCCGGACGACCTGCCGCGGCGCTTCGACGACGTCGGCGGCTTCGAGTTCACCGAGGCGTGCATCGACGAGGCGATGCGGCTGCGCCCGGTGGCACCGCTCATCGGGCTCGAGTCCAACCGCGAGGCGAGCGTGCTCGACGTGCGGGTGCCGGCGCGCACCGTGGTGTTCTGCCTGATGCGGCCGCCGGCGGTCGATGCGCGCCATTTCGAGCACCCGGCCGAATTTCGTCCCGAGCGCTGGCTCGAAGCCGAAGGCGCAGGCCACGCCCGCAAGTCGGCCCGGCGCGCGACGATGCCCTTCGGCGCGGGGCCCCGGCTGTGCCCCGGCCGCTACCTGGCACTGTGCGAGATGAAGATGGTCCTGGCCATGGCCGCGAGGAACTTCAGTCTCGCGTGCGTCGGTACCGAAGGCGGGCACGAGCCGCCCGAGCGCATGGCGTTCACGATGGCGCCCGTCGGCCTGCGCATGAGCCTGGGCCTGCGCTAGGGCGCGACGCGACGCGGACGACGGCCCCGGATCCGGTACACTCGATTGCCGCGCGCCGTGCTCCCGAGGGCCGGCGCGCCTCCGCTGGGGGTGCCGCGCCGCAGATCCGTCTGCGGCGCAGCTGAGACCACACCCTTCGAACCTGATCGGGGTAATGCCCGCGCAGGGAAGCCGCC
>CALMSQ010000561.1:0-5909 GCA_937872345.1 uncultured Burkholderiales bacterium
GTCTGGGATACCGCCGCCAACAATGGCGTGCTGCTCTACGTGCTCTGGGCCGATCGCGCGGTCGAGATCGTCGCCGACCGCGCGGCCGCCGCAGCGATCCCTGAGCCGCGCTGGCGCGAGGTCTGCGATGCGCTGGTCGCCGCCTATCGCAGCGGCGACTTCGAGCGGGGCACTCTGGCCGCCATCGAGCGCATCGGCGAGCTGCTGATCGACGCCTTCCCGGCAGCCGGGGGCGACGCGAACGAGCTTCCGGACCGGCCTGCGATCCTCTAGCGGGCTAGGTCGACGGATCGGGGCGCGCGGCGACGATCGTGGCGAGCAGCGTCTCGACGCGCTCGGCGACGTCGAGCAGCGTTCCGTCGCGGCCGTAGTGCCCGACCAGCTGAAGGCCGACGGGGAGCGAGCGCTCGCCCGGCGCTTCGCGCGCGAATCCGGCCGGCAGCGTCAACGCCGGGTGGCCGCTGACCGTGATCCAGTAGCAGCTTGCGACCCAGTCGATGTAGGTGGCGAGCGCCCTTCCGTCGATCTGCGCCGGGTACGCGATCTCGTGCGGGAACGGCAGCAGCTGCGTGGTCGGCAGCAACCAGGCGTCGAAGCCGCGCAGGAACGTCGCGACGCGCGCGAAGATCTCCGACCGCGCGCGCACCGCGCCGGCGATCCGCTCGGCCGCAAGCCGCAGCCCCTGCTCGATGTTCCAGGCCACGGTTTCCTTCATCCGCGCACGATGCTCGCGGTACAGGCCGGCGAAGTTCTCGACGAAGTACTGGGCGCGCAGGACCTGGAAGCACTCGTCGGCACCCCGGAAATCGGGCCAGGCCTCGACGAGCTCGACGCCCTGGTCGCGCAGGGCGCCGAGCGCGAGGCCGATCGCGTCGCGCACGGGCGCCGACACCGCCATCGCGCCACCGCAGTCGATCGACCACGCCAGCCGCAGCGGGCGCGCGGCGCTCGCGCGTCGAACCGCCGCCTCGGCGTCCCAACGCGCCAGCCACTCGGGCAGCGGACGGCGACCCGCCGGCTCGCGAATCGCGCGCTCGATGCAGCGAAGGTCGGCCACGCGCGTCGCCATCGCACCGACCTGGTTCAGCGTGCCGAACGCGTCGGCGCCGCTGCCGAGCGCGGGGTCGCTCCGCGACGACGGGCGCAGGCCGACTACGCCGCAGAAGCTCGCCGGATTGCGCAGGCTCGCGGCGAGGTCGGAGCCGTCGGCGACGATCGCCATCCCGCAGGCCAGCGCGGCCGCGCCGCCGCCCGACGATCCGCCGACGGTGCGCGACAGGTCGTACGGATTGCGGGTCGTGCCGAGCACCGGATTGAAGGTCTGCGCGCCGGCTGCGAACTCCGGCGTGTTCGACTTCGCGACCAGGATCGCGTCGGCGTCGAGCAGGCGCTGCACGACCGGGTCGTTGGTCTCGGGCACGTGATCGGCGAAGATCGGCGAGCCGAAGGTCGTGCGCACGCCGGCCGTTCGGTGCATGTCCTTCGCGCAGTACGGCAGCCCGGCGAGCGGGCCCACCGGTTCGCCGCGCGCGATCGCTCGCTGCAGGCGTTCGGCCTGCTCGAGCACCTGATTGCGAGCCACCCGCGTCGGCAGCGCGTTGACCGCGGCGTCGTGTGCGTCGATTCGTGCCAGGCAGGCGTCGACGACGTCGCGCGGCGAGCGCGTCCCGTTCTGGAACGACGCGAGCAGTTCGACGATCGGCGGATGGGGCGGGAACGGGGTCGGCATCGGAGCAGCAGCGATGGTATAAGAGAAGACCGATTCACGGCCGGACCATGGTCTTCCCATGAACGATAACGAGCCATCGAGAAACGTGCTGGGCGGCCCGCTGCAGGCCTGCTCGTTCGATCCGCTCACGGGATTCGAACGCACCGGGTGCTGCGACGCGGGTCCCGACGACGTCGGGCAGCACACCGTGTGCGCGCGCGTCACCGAGGAGTTCCTCGCGTTCTCGCTGGCGCGCGGCAACGACCTGGTCACGCCTCAGCCGCAGTGGCGCTTCGCGGGACTGAAACCAGGCGATCGCTGGTGCCTGTGCGCGTCGCGCTGGCTCGAAGCCTGGCAGGCGGGTGTCGCGCCGCCGGTGGTGCTCGAGGCGACCCACGAGGCTGCGCTGCGCGTCGTGCCGCTCGAGGCGCTGCGCAGCCGCGCCTGGAAGGCGCGGAAGACGGGGCCCGCCGAGCGATAATGCGCCGATGAAGCTCCTGATCGTTCCCGTCACGCCTTTCATGCAGAACTGTTCGGTGCTGGTGTGCGAGCACACCGGCAAGGCGGTCGCGATCGATCCCGGCGGCGACCTCGACCGTGTCGAAGCGGCCCTTCGCAGCGAGGGCGCGACCCTCGAGAAGGTGTTCCTCACGCACGGTCACATCGACCATTGCGGGCAGGCCGGCCAGTTCGCGCAGCGCCACCGGGTGCCGATCGAGGGACCACAGCGCGAGGACCGGTTCTGGATCGAGCAACTCCCCAGCCAGGGAAAGATGTTCGGGTTTCCGCACCTTGCCGCCTTCGAGCCCGATCGCTGGCTCGAAGACGGCGACACGGTGACGTTCGGCGAGCAGTCGCTCAAGGTGCGTCACTGCCCGGGCCACACGCCGGGCCACGTGATCTTCTTTCACGCGCCGAGCCGGCTGGCGATCGTCGGCGACGTGCTGTTCCAGGGTTCGATCGGTCGCACCGACTTCCCGCGCGGCGACCACGCGACGCTGATCGCGTCGATCACCGGCAAGCTGTGGCCGCTCGGCGACGACGTGGCTTTCGTGCCGGGGCACGGGCCGATGTCGACCTTCGGCGACGAGCGCGCGAGCAATCCGTTCGTCGGCGACGCCGCGCTCGGACGCTGAGGGCTCAGCGCCCGCCGCCCCAGGAATCCTTCAGCGTCACCACCCGGTTGAACACCGGCGCGCCCGGTTTCGAGTCGACGCGGTCGGCGACGAAGTAGCCGTGCCGCTCGAACTGGAAGCGCGCCTCGGGCGGTGTGCCGGCGAGCGAAGGCTCGAGCTTGGCGCGGACCACGCGCCGGGAGTCGTCGTTGAGCGCCTCGCGATAGTCGCGTCCGCCGGCGTCGGGGTGCGGCTGGTCGAACAGGCGATCGTACAGGCGCACCTCGGCGTCGACCGCGGCGTGCGCGGCGACCCAGTGAAGGTTGCCCTTGACCTTGTACGCGTCGGAGCCGGGCGTGCCCGACTTCGAGTCTTCCAGCACCTCGGCCCGGACCTCGACCACGCGGCCGTCGGCGTCCTTCTCGAAGCCGGTGCACTCGACGACGTAGCCGTAGCGCAGACGCACGCGATTGCCCGGGAACATCCGGAAGAAGCCCTTCGGCGGCTCCTCGGCGAAGTCTTCGCGCTCGATCCAGAGCTCGCGCCCGAACGGAAAGTGGCGCTTCCCGAGCTCGGGACGTTGCGGATGGACCGGCGCCTCGCAGGGCTCGGTCCGTCCTTCCGGCCAGTTCGTGACGACCAGCTTCAGCGGGTCGAGCACCGCGATCGCGCGGGAAGCCTTGCTCTCGAGGTCGTCGCGCAGCGCCTGTTCGAGCGCGCCCATGTCGATCCACGAATTGGCCTTCGACACGCCGGTGCGCTCGGCGAACAGCTGGATCGCCTCGGGCGTGTAGCCCCGGCGCCGCAGCCCCACGATGGTCGGCATCCGCGGGTCGTCCCAGCCGTCGACCAGCCCGAGCTCGACGAGCTGCTGCAGCTTGCGCTTGCTGGTGACGGTGTAGGTGAGGTTCAGTCGCGCGAACTCGATCTGCTGCGGCAGCGGGCGGGTGAAGAATCCGCCTTCGGCAAGCCGCTCGAGCAGCCAGTCGTACAGGGGGCGGTGGTCCTCGAACTCGAGCGTGCAGATCGAGTGCGTGATGTTCTCCAGCGCGTCCTCGATCGGATGCGCGTAGTCGTACATCGGGTACAGGCACCACTGGTCGCCGGTGCGGTGATGCGTCGCGAAGCGGATCCGGTAGAGCACCGGGTCGCGCAGGTTCATGTTGGGCGAGCGCATGTCGATCTTCGCGCGAAGCACGTGCGTGCCTTCCGCGTGCCTGCCGTCGCGCATCTCGCGAAGCAGTTGCAGGTTCTCGTGCGGGGTGCGGCTGCGGTACGGGGAATCGCGGCCCGGCTCGGTGAGCGTGCCGCGCATTTCGCGCATCTGCTCGGCGGTCTGCGAGTCGACGTAGGCGTGACCGGACTCGACGAGCCACTCGGCCATCCGGTAGAAGTGGTCGAAGTAGTCGCTGGCGTAATACAGGTTGTCTTCCTGCTCGTCGCGCCAATCGAAGCCGAGCCAGCGCACGGCGTCGACGATCGAATCGACGTACTCCTGCTCTTCCTTTTCCGGATTGGTGTCGTCGAAGCGCAGGTGACAACGGCCGCCATAGTCGCGCGCCAGGCCGAAGTTCAGGCAGATCGACTTGGCGTGCCCGATGTGCAGGTAGCCGTTGGGCTCGGGCGGGAAGCGGGTGCGGATCGCCGCCGGGTCGGGCAGCGCGTCGCGATGCCGTTCGGCCGGCCCGGGCTCGCCGCCCCAGCGCCGGTCGAGGTACTTCTCCGTGCGCAGGTCTTCGTCTATGACCGCGCGGATGAAGTTGCTCGAGGACGCGGTGCGCTGCGAATCGGGGGCGGAGTCGCTCATGGAGCCGGTGTCGGGTTCGGGACGTGGACCGTCGATTGTATAGGGCCGGCCTGCGGCGCCCGGGGTCGGGCGTGCCGCCCGCGGCGCAGGCCGCGTCGCTTGGCCTTCGTGAGAAACCTCACGTCGCCCGAATTGACCGGCGCTGGGCTCTGACGGCAGCCGGCACGGAGCGCCGAGCGTTTCGCGTGACCGGATCTGCCCTAAGGCATTGATTCGCATCGGCCTCGCGCCAGTGCGTCGGGTCGTTGGCACGACTCCTGCTTGATGCAGAGCGGGTATTCGATCCAGCTTCCAAATTCAGGAGCCAACGTGAAAAGGATGAGACGAATCTTGGCTGTCGCCGCTGCTGTCGGCACGGCGCTGGCAGCGAGCGTGCCGGCGGCGCAAGCCGCCGCGCAGATGTCGATCTGGGACGGGGTCGCGGCGACGCCGATCGTGATCGTCGACGGCGGTTCCGGCGACGCGAACGCCGTGGCCGGCGCGATCACCTGGATCGGCTCGATCGGCGTCTGGACGGTGAACGTCGACACCGGCCTGTCGAAGCCGATTCTCGGCACGGCGACCAACGGGCACCTCGACTTCAGCTTCGTCGACGTCTCGTCGGGCGCCGGCACGCTGACGCTGATGTTCACCGACACCGACTTCACCGGGACCGGCCCGCGGCCGCTGCTCGCGGAGATCGGCGGCACCACCGGCGGCTCGGTCAGCTACGACGTGTACGCGGACTCGAGCAACACGCCGTTCGGCATGGAGCAGCACCTGACCTCGCTGTCGTTCGGCGCGTCGCCGTACGCGGGCGGCGAATCGGCGCTGTTCAACACGAGCGGCCTGTACTCGCTGACGCAAGTCATAACGATCTCGCACCGCGCCGCGGGCGTGTCCAGCGGCGACGCCGAAGCGCGGGTTCCCGAACCCGCGTCGATGGCGTTGCTCGGCCTGGGCCTCGCTGGGCTCGGCTGGGCGCGCCGGCGCCGCGCCTGAGCGCAGGGTTGCGCGAGGGGGCTCAGACCCCCAGCAACTCCACTTCGAAGAGCAGCGTGGCGTTCGGCGGAATGACTCCGCCGGCGCCACGCGCGCCGTATCCGAGTTGCGGCGGAATCACCAGCCGGCGGGTGCCACCGACCTTCATCCCGGCGACACCTTCGTCCCAGCCGCGAATCACGTGACCCGCGCCCAGCGGGAACGAGAAAGGCTCGCCGCGGTCCTTGCTGGAATCGAACTTCCGGCCGGCCTGTCCGTTCTCGTAGAGCCAGCCGGTGTAGTGCACGCGGACGTGCTG
>CALMSQ010000562.1:0-2549 GCA_937872345.1 uncultured Burkholderiales bacterium
GGGTGGCCGTTCTTCGTGCGGATGGCGCAGTCGATCCGCAACGCCAGCCCGAACATGTGGACGCTGATCGGCCTGGGCGTCGGGGCCGCGTTCCTCTACAGCGTGGCGGCCACGGTCGCGCCGGGGTGGTTTCCCGAATCGTTCATGGTCCACGGCCGCGTGGCGGTGTACTTCGAGGCCGCGGCCGTCATCGTCTCGCTCACGCTGCTCGGGCAGATGCTCGAACTGAAGGCGCGCGGCCAGACGTCGGCCGCGATCAAGGCACTGCTGGGGCTCGCTCCGAAGACGGCCCGGCGATTGAACGACGATGGCACGGAGGGCGACGTGCCGCTCGCGCACGTGCACGTCGGCGACCGATTGCGCGTGCGCCCCGGCGAGAAGGTTCCGGTCGACGGCGTCGTGCTCGAAGGCGAGAGCCCGGTGGACGAATCGATGCTGACCGGCGAGCCGATCCCGGTCGGCAAGCGCGCCGGCGACCGGCTGATCGGTGCGACGCTGAACACCAGCGGCGCGCTGGTGATGCGCGCCGAGCGGGTCGGCTCGGAGACGATGCTGGCGCAGATCGTGAACATGGTCGCGCTGGCGCAGCGCTCGCGCGCGCCGATGCAGCGCATGGCCG
Organism: uncultured Burkholderiales bacterium; assembly: GCA_937872345.1. GTDB lineage: Bacteria > Pseudomonadota > Gammaproteobacteria > Burkholderiales > Burkholderiaceae_E > Zeimonas. Next base: position 620 of record CALMSQ010000562.1, read on the forward strand.
ACCGGGTGGCCGGCTGGTTCGTGCTCGCGGTGATCGGGGTCGCGGTCGCGACCTTCGTGGCCTGGGGCCTGTTCGGGCCGCAGCCGAGCTGGGTCTTCGCGACGATCAATGCGCTGGCCGTGCTGATCATCGCGTGCCCGTGCGCGCTGGGGCTGGCGACGCCGATGTCGATCATGGTGTCGACCGGCAAGGCGGCTACGCAGGGCATCCTGTTTCGCGACGCCGCCGCGATCGAGGCCTTCCGGCGGATCGACACGCTGGTCGTCGACAAGACGGGCACGCTGACCGAGGGCAAGCCGGCGTTCGACAGCGTCGTGCCGGCTGCCGCATTCGCCGAGGACGAGGTCCTCTCGCTCGCGGCGCGCCTCGACCAGGGCTCCGAGCACCCGTTGGCGCAGGCGATCATCGCCGAGGCACGGCGACGCGGCCTGCCGCTCGACGCGGCCGAGTCCTTCGAGTCAGCCAGCGGAATCGGCGTGCGCGGCGTCGTAGACGGCCGCCGACTCGCCTTGGGAAACACCGCGCTGATGGAGGCCGAGCGTGTCGACTGGCAGGCGCTGTCGGAGCGGGCCGAGGCACTGCGCGGGCAGGGCGCCAGCGTCATGCACCTTGCGGTCGACGGGCGGCTGGCCGGCCTGCTCGCGGTGTCCGATCCGATCAAGGCGAGCACGCCGGAGGCGATCGGCCGCCTGCGCGAAGACGGGATGCACATCGTCATGGCCACCGGCGACGGCTGGACGACCGCGCGCGCGGTCGCTGCGAAGCTCGGCATCGACGAGGTGGTCGGCGAGGTCAAGCCCGCCGACAAGGTCGCGATCGTGCAGCGATTGCAGGCCAGCGGCCGCAAGGTCGCGATGGCCGGCGACGGGATCAACGATGCGCCGGCGCTCGCGCAGGCGGACATCGGCATCGCGATGGGCACGGGTACCGACGTGGCGATGAACGCGGGCCACGTCACGCTGGTCAAGGGCGACCTGCGCGCGATCGCGCGCGCGCGGATCATCTCCGGACAGACGGTGCAGAACATGCGGCAGAACCTCGGCTTCGCGCTGGTCTACAACGCCCTCGGCGTGCCCGTGGCCGCGGGCGTGCTGTACCCGGCATTCGGCCTGCTGCTGTCGCCGATGATCGCTGCGCTGGCGATGAGCCTGAGCTCGGTGTCGGTGGTGTCCAACGCGCTGCGACTGCGGCGCGAGCGATCGCGGGAGGCGAAATGACCCTGCGCATGAAGCTCGCCGATACGAAGGCCGGGAAGGGTTCGATCACGCGCTGGCTGATTGCGGCAGGGGCGGCCGCGGCGATCCTGGCGCTGGCATGGTGGCAGTTCGGCGACGCGAAACCCGGCCGCATCGATCCGGACGACGCGCGCCTGGTTGCGCTCGGCCGCGAGGTCTACGCGAAGCACTGTGCGAGCTGCCACGGCGCGAATCTCGAGGGGCAGCCGGACTGGCGCTCGCGCGGGCCGAACGGGCGCATGCCGGCACCGCCGCACGACGCCAGCGGCCACACCTGGCATCACCCCGGCGACGTGCTGTTCGGGATCGTCAAGGAAGGCGTGCAGAAGTACGCGCCGCCTGGCTACCAGAGCGACATGCCAGCCTATGCCGGCGTGTTGAGCGACGAGCAAATCGTCGCGGTGCTCTCGTACGTCAAGTCGACATGGCCCGCCGACGTCCGGCGTCGGCACGACGAACTCGAACGGCTGGCCGGGAACCGCTGAAGCGTTCGACCGGCACCCGGCCGGTCGCTGTCGAATGAACCCGCTCGCGTCATTGAGCGCGGCCGGTCCGCATTGGCATCGGACGGGCGGCCGAGCCCGGCGTGAATCGCGCCTGCCCGGGCGCCTTGCCCGGCAGCGTGATCGACACCACGATCTTCGCGCCGGGCGTGCGCGCGTGGCGCGACACGCCTTTCATCCGGTTCCCGCCGT
>CALMSQ010000563.1:0-9360 GCA_937872345.1 uncultured Burkholderiales bacterium
GGAAGCGTGGCCGAGCGGTTTAAGGCACTGGTCTTGAAAACCAGCGACGGGGCAACCCGTCCGTGAGTTCGAATCTCACCGCTTCCGCCACCTGCCGCCACGCGGCCGGTCCCGGGGTCGCGGCAAGCTCCACCCCGCAATCGGGTTATCGTTGCGCCGGTATCGGACGCAACGCAGGTGCGGCATGTCGGTGGCAGCAAGGCGGAATTCGGGCAGGTCGGTCGTGCAGGTCGCGCGTATCGCGGGGGTCGCGGCGAGCGTCGCCGCCTGCGGAGGCGGCGCCAGTTCGTCGAACGGCACCGCCGCGACCGCGCCGGCCGCGACAGCGGCCGCGCCGAAGGCCACCGTGCTCAACGCGTCGCTGTCGAGTCCCTGGAGCCTCGCTTTCCTGCCCGATCGCAGGATGCTGGTGACCCAGAAGGGCGGCACGATGCTGATCCTGAGCGCGGACGGCGCGCGGACCGAGGCGACGGTCAACGGGCTGCCCGCCGTCGTCGCATCGGGCCAGGGCGGCCTGCTCGACGTCGCGCTCGACCCCGGGTTCGACGCGTCGACGAACCCGTGGATCTACTGGACCTACTCCGAAGCCGGCGCCGGCGGCAACGGCACCGCCGTGGCCCGCGGGAAGCTGGCCGGCACGACGCTGACCGACGTCACGGTGATCTTCCGGCAAGCGCCGAAGGTCTCGGGCGAGGGGCACTACGGCTCGCGGCTCGCGTTCCGCGCCGACGGCACCCTCTTCGTGACGCTCGGCGAGCGGCAACAGGACGACCCGTCCAATCCGGGCCTCGACCATGCACAGAACGTCGGAAACCACCTGGGCAAGGTGGTGCGCATCCGGCGCGACGGCAGCGTGCCCGCCGACAACCCCGCCTTCGGCACGAGCGGCGCGGCGCCCGAACTCTGGAGCTACGGCCACCGCAATCCGCAGGGCGCCGCGATCCATCCGGTGACCGGCGAGCTCTGGGTCACCGAGCATGGCCCGCAGGGCGGCGACGAGTTGAATCGCGTTCAAGGCGGCGGCAACTACGGGTGGCCGCTGAGGAGCTACGGCTGTCCCTACGGCGCGCCGGTGGGCGACGCCTGCCGCGTCGGCGGCGGCACCCACGCACCGGCCTACGTCGAGCCGGTCTCGTACTGGGTGCCGACCTCGATCGCACCGGCGGGGCTGATGTTCTACACCGGGGCCGGGTTCCCGGAGTGGCGCGGCAGCGCCTTCACCGGGGCGCTGGCCGGGCAGGCGCTGTGGCGCATCGCGCTCGACGGCAACGCCGAGGCGTCGCGCGAGCGGCTGTTCGCCGACCTCGGTGAACGCATCCGCGACGTCCGGCAAGGCCCCGATGGCTGGATCTACCTGCTGACCGACAGCGGAAAGCTGATCCGGATCGATCGGTAGTCCGCGTATTCACTTCAACAAACCGCTGCAACTCATTGTTGTAACAGGTTTTCTAGCCTGACATTCTTGCTGCGGAGCCGCATGCGCCGGGACCCTTCAGGCACGCGGTTCGTCCGCGCTCGGTGGCCTCCCGTTGATCTCATGAATTACACGAAGATCATCGCGTAACCCATTGTCAAATCTACGCCATCAGGCCCGTTCGAACGCCGGCCACGGCCACGCGCCCGAGAAGATCCGCTCGAGCCAGAACGTGACGATCTGCGTCTTCACATCGGTGAGCCGCCCCGCCCGCAACTCGTCGACCAGCCAGCCCAGCGTGACGATCTCGATCTCGAGGAACTCGCCGTCGTCGAGCGCCTGGCCCGTGGCGACCAGGTCGCGGCACAGGAACACGTCGATCGCCTCGTCCGAGAAACCGATCGCGGTGTGCAGCCGCGTGAGGAACGCCCACTCGTTGGCGCGATAGCCGGTCTCCTCGACCAGTTCGCGCCGCGCCGTGTCGAGCGCGCTCTCGCCCGGATCGAGCTTGCCCGCCGGCACCTCGACGAAGGTCGCGCCCACCGGATAGCGGTACTGTCGTTCGATCAGGATGCGCTGGTCGGGGAAGATCGGCACCATCGCCGCCGCCCCGGGGTGCACGACGAACTCGCGGTTGGTCGGCCGGCCGTCGGGCAGCCGCACGCGGTCGCGGCGTACTTCGAGGAACCCCCCCTTGAACACCACTTCCGAGTCGATCCGGGTTTCGCGCAGGTCTTTGGCCATCGGCCCGCTCAGGTTGCGAGCGCCTGACGGATCGCTTCCAGGCAGGCCGCCATCAGCGGCCCGGGAACGATGCCCAGCCCGAGCACCAGCGCGCCGTTGAGCCCCATCGTCGCACGGGCTACGGCCGACGGCTCGATCGGCGCCTGGTCGGCCGGCGGATCGAAGTACATCACCTTGACCACCCGCAGGTAGTAGAACGCACCGACCAGCGAGAACAGCACCGCGACCACCGCCAGCCAGACGTGGCCGGCGTCGATCACCGCCTTGAGCACCACCAGCTTCGCGTAGAAGCCCACGAACGGCGGAATGCCCGCAAACGAGAACATCATGATCAGCATGACCAGCGCCATCCACGGCCTGCGCCGATTCAGGCCCCTCAGGTCGTCGATCTCGTCGGCCTCGAACCCGTCGCGCGCGAGCAGCAGCACCAGGCCGAAGGTGCCCAGCGTCGTCAGCACGTAGGTGACCATGTAGAACAGCGCCGAGCCGTAGGCGCCGTTGGCGGTCTCCATGCTTCCGTCGACGACGCCGGCGAGCAGCCCGAGCAGCACGAAGCCGACGTGCGACATCGTCGAGTAGGCGAGCATCCGCTTGAAGTTGGTCTGCGCGATCGCGACGATATTGCCCAGCGCGAGCGACGCCACCGCCAGCAACAGCAGCATCTGCTGCCAGTCGGCGGCCACGCCGACCAGCGCCTCGACCAGCAGCCGGAACGCGATCGCGAACGCGGCGAGCTTCGGCGCCGCGGCGATCAGCAGCGTGGCTGCGGTGGGCGAGCCGTGGTAGACGTCGGGCAGCCACATGTGGAACGGCACCGCGCCGAGCTTGAACGCCAGCCCAGCGACGACGAACACGACGCCGAACGTGAAGACGGTGCGGTTCAACTGCCCGCCGGTGAACGCCGCGGCGATCCGCCCGTGCTCGAGCGAGCCGGCCCCGCCGTAGATCATCGACATGCCGTAGAGCAGGAAGCCCGACGCGAGCGCGCCCAGGACGAAGTACTTCATCGCCGCCTCGCCGGAGAGCGGCGAATCGCGGCGCATCGCCACGAGCGCGTACAGCGACAGCGACAGGAGCTCCAGGCCCAGGTAGACGACCAGCAGGTTGTTGGCCGAGATCATCACCATCTGGCCGAGCAGCGACATCAGCGCCAGCACGTGGAACTCGCCCCGGTCGAGCCCGCGGTCGCGCATGTAGCGGCGGCCGTAGACCAGTGTGGCCGCCACCGCGACGTACGCGCACAGCTTGAGCAGGTGCGACAGGCCGTCGGCGACGTACATGTTCGAGAACGCGTACCGGGTCGGCGAACCGAGCTGCCACAGCGTGGCCGCCAGCGGCGCGACGATCGCGAGCAAGGCCAGCGCCGACGTCGGGGGGCGGCGCCGCGCCGGCACCATCACGTCGACGAGCAGCACCGCGCAGATTGCGACCAGCAACGCGATCTCGGGAAGCGCCGCCAGCAGGTTCAGGGATTCGGGTTTCATCGTTCGTTACTTGATCTTCGAGACGGCGACGTGCTCGAGCAGCGCCTTCACGGACGCCTCGGTCATGTCGGTCACCGGCTTCGGATAGATGCCCATGCCCAGCACCAGCAGCGCCATCGCGGCCAGCATCCAGAACTCGCGGCGGCCGATGTCCTGCAGCTTCGCGACGTGGTCGTTGGCCACCGCGCCGAAGATCACGCGCTTGTACATCCACAGCGAGTACGCGGCGCCCCAGATCAGCGTGCTGGCAGCCGCCAGAGCGACCCAGAAGTCGAACTGCACCGCGCCCAGGATGACGAGGAACTCGCCGACGAAGCCCGAGGTGCCCGGCAGGCCCGAGTTGGCCATCGCGAACAGCATGAACAGCGCCGCGAACTTCGGCATCGTGTTGACGACGCCGCCGTAGTCGGCGATCAGCCGCGAATGCATCCGGTCGTAGAGCACGCCGATGCACAGGAACATCGCGCCCGAGACGAAGCCGTGCGAGATCATCTGCACGATCGCGCCCTGCATCCCCATGTGGTTGAACATGAAGAAGCCCAGCGTGACGAAACCCATGTGCGCGATCGACGAATACGCGACCAGCTTCTTCATGTCGGCCTGCACCAGCGCGACCAGCCCCACGTAGACCACCGCGATGAGCGACAGCGCGACGATCAGCCCGGCGAGTTCGTGGCTGGCGTCGGGCGCGATCGGCAGCGAGAACCTCACGAAGCCATAGGCCCCGAGCTTGAGCATCACGGCCGCCAGCACGACCGACCCGCCGGTAGGCGCCTCGACGTGCGCGTCGGGCAGCCAGGTGTGGACCGGCCACATCGGCACCTTGACCGCGAACGCGGCCAGGAACGCGACGAAGATCAGCACCTGCTCGTGCAGCGAGAGCGGCAGCGCGTGCCAGTCGAGGATCGCCCACGAACCCGACTTCATGTACAGGTAGACGATCGCCACCAGCGTGAGCAGCGAGCCGAGCAGCGTGTAGAGGAAGAACTTGAACGCCGCGTAGACGCGGTTCGGGCCGCCCCAGACGCCGATGATGATGTACATCGGGATCAGCGTCGCCTCGAAGAACACGTAGAACAGCAGCCCGTCGAGCGCCGAGAACACCCCGACCATCAGGCCGGAGAGGATCAGGAACGCCGCCATGTACTGCGCGACCTTGTCCTCGATGACCTCCCAGCCGGCCACGACGACGAACACCGTGATGATCGCGGTGAGCAGCACGAACCAGACCGACAACCCGTCGACGCCGAGGTGGTAGTTCGCCGACAGCGCGTCGATCCAGCGCGCGCGCTCGACGAACTGCATCGCGGCCGACGCCCGGTCGAACTCGGTGAACAGCGGCACGGTCGCCAGCAGCCCGAGCAGCGCGCCGACCAGCGCCACGCTGCGCACGACGGCCGCGTTGCGATCGTTGCCGAGCGCCAGGAGCGCGACGCCGAACAGGATCGGGATCCAGATTGCGGCGCTGAGGATCGGAAAGGAGCTCATGTTCTTGGGTCGTCTTCTTCGCGTTTCAGCGCCGCACGAGCGGCAGCACGACGAACAGCAGCAACAGTGCGACGCCGACGATCATCGTGATCGCGTAGCTGTTCAGGCGCCCGGTCTGCACCAGGCGCAGCACCCCGGAGAACCAGCCCACCAGCCGCGCGCTGCCGTCGATAGCGATGCCGTCGATCAGCGCCCGGTCGCCGCCCTTCCACAGGCCACGCCCGAGCAGGCGCGCGCCGCCGGCGAACACCACTTCGTTGATCCGGTCGAGGTAGTACTTGTTGTCGAGCAGCCGATAGACGCCGCCGAACGTACGGCGGATCGCGGCCGGCACCCGCGGGTTGACCATGTAGCAGTAATACGCCGACGCGACGCCGGCCAGCGCCAGCCAGAACGCCGGCGTGCGCACCGAGTGCAGGCCCATCGCCCACCAGCCATGGAACTCTTCGGCGAGCTCGGCCATCGCGGGGTGGCGCTCGACGACGGCGATCACGCCCTTGAAGTAGTCGCCGAACAGCATCGGCCCGACCGTGTACAGGCCGATCAGTACCGACGGGATCGCCAGCAGCACCAGCGGAATCGTGACCACCGCCGGCGATTCGTGCGGCCTCTCGCCCGCGGCCAGGCCGTGGTGGTGATCGCCCGCGTGCGCGTCGTGGCCGTGGCCCGCCTTGCCCCAGCGCTCCTCGCCGTGGAACACCAGGAAGTACATGCGGAACGAATAGAACGCGGTGACGAAGACGCCGGCCAGCACCGCCCAGTAGGCGAAGCCGGCGCCCGGCACCTGCGCGTGCTTCGCCGCCTCGATGATCAGGTCTTTGGAATAGAAGCCGGAGAAGAACGGCGTTCCGATCAGCGCCAGCGAACCCACCAGCGACGTGATCCAGGTGATCGGCATGTACTTGCGCAGGCCGCCCATGTTGCGGATGTCCTGGTCGTGGTGCATGCCGATGATGACCGAGCCCGCGGCGAGGAACAGCAGCGCCTTGAAGAACGCGTGCGTCATCAGGTGGAAGATCGCCACGCCGTAGGCCGACGCGCCCAGCGCGACCGTCATGTAGCCCAGCTGCGACAGCGTCGAATAGGCGACCACCCGCTTGATGTCGTTCTGGACGATGCCGAGGAACCCCATGAAGAGCGCGGTGATCGCGCCGATCGTGATCACGAAGCCGAGTGCCGTGTCGGACAGCTCGAACAGCGGCGACATCCGCGCGACCATGAAGATGCCGGCGGTGACCATCGTCGCGGCGTGGATCAGCGCCGAGATCGGCGTCGGGCCCTCCATCGAGTCGGGCAGCCAGACGTGCAGCGGGAACTGCGCGGACTTGCCCATCGCGCCGATGAACAGGCAGATGCACGCCACCGTCAGCAGCGACCACTGCACGCCGGGAATGAGCTCGACGGTGCGATCGGCCATCGTCGGCGCGACCTTGAACGCCTCGGCGTAGTCGAGCGAGCCAAAGTGCGCGAGCACCAGCCCGATGCCCAGCGCAAAGCCGAAGTCGCCGACGCGGTTGACCAGGAACGCCTTCAGGTTGGCGTAGATCGCCGTGGGCCGCGTGTACCAGAACCCGATCAGCAGGTACGAGACCAGGCCCACCGCTTCCCAGCCGAAGAACAGCTGCAGGAAGTTGTTCGCCATCACCAGCATCATCATCGAGAAGGTGAACAGCGAGATGTACGAGAAGAAGCGCTGGTAGCCCGGGTCGTCGGCCATGTAGCCGATCGTGTAGACGTGCACCATCAGCGACACCGAAGTCACGACGCACATCATCGCCGCGGTGAGCGCGTCGACCAGGAACCCGACCTCGAGCTTCACGCCGCCCACGGTCGCCCACGAATAGAGCGTGCCGTTGAAGGTGTTGCCCTGGAGCACGTCGGCCAGCGTCCACATCGACGCGAAGAACGCGACGGCGACGCCGAGGATCGTGACGGTGTGCGCGCCGGCGCGGCCGATCGTGCGTCCGAACAGGCCCGCCAGGATGGCGCCCGCCAGCGGGGCGAATGCGGCCAGGAGATAGGCTGTTTTCATTGTTTCGCTCAACCCTTGAGCCGGTCGAGGTCCTCGACGTCGATCGAGTCGAGCGTGCGGAACAGCACGACCAGGATCGCCAGGCCGATCGCCGCCTCGGCCGCCGCCACCGTCAGGATGAAGAAGACGAACACCTGCCCCGCCGCGTCGCCGAGGAAGTGCGAGAACGCGATGAAGTTCAGGTTCACCGCCAGCAGCATCAGCTCGATCGCCATCAGCACGATGATCACGTTGCGCCGGTTCAGGAAGATCCCCACGACGCTGATCGCGAACAGGATCGCGCCGAGCACCAGGTAGTGGGCGAGCGTGAGGCTCATGGCTGGCTCCGGTCGCGCGGCTGCGCGGGCATCCGCACCAGGCGCACGCGGTCGTCTCGGCGCGTGCGCACCGCGGCCGACGGGTCGTTGTAGCGGGTGTCCTTGCGGCGCCGCAGCGTGAGCGCGATCGCCGCGACCATCGCCACCAGCAGCAGCACGGCAGCGATCTCGAACGCGTAGACGTACTCGGTGTAGATCAGCTTGCCCAGCGCCTTCGTGTTGCTGTAGTCGGCGGGCAGCTGGGGAACGTCGGCCTGCCGCACCCGGAAGCTGGTCATCAGCACGATCGCCAGTTCGATCACCACCACCACGCCGACGAACAGCGCCACCGGCAGGTTGCGCCAGAAGCCCTTGCGAACCTGGTCGAGGTTGATGTCGAGCATCATCACCACGAACAGGAACAGCACCATCACGGCGCCGACGTAGACCAGCACCAGCGTGATCGCCAGGAACTCGGCCTTGAGCAGCAGCCAGATGCACGCGGCGCTGCAGAAGGTGAGCACCAGGAACAGCGCGGAGTGCACCGGGTTGCGGGCGGTGATCACCCGCAGCGCCGAGAACACGGTCACGGCCGCGAAGATGTAGAACAGGACAGTCCTGGCATCCATGTGTGTGGTCTCTGGATCGGCTCTCGGGCTCAGCGGTAGCGGGCGTCGGACTCGCGGTTGGCGGCGATCTCCGCCTCGTAGCGGTCGCCGATCGCCAGCAGCATGTCCTTCGTGAAGTACAGGTCGCCGCGCTTCTCGCCGTGGTACTCGTGGATGTGGGTCTCGACGATCGAGTCGACCGGGCAGCTCTCCTCGCAGAAGCCGCAGAAGATGCACTTGGTCAGGTCGATGTCGTAGCGCGTCGTGCGCCGCGTGTTGTCGTCGCGGCGCTCCGACTCGATCGTGATCGCCATCGCCGGGCACACCGCCTCGCACAGCTTGCAGGCGATGCAGCGCTCTTCCCCGTTCGGGTAGCGCCGCAGCGCGTGCAGGCCGCGGAACCGCGGCGACATCGGCGTCTTCTCCTCGGGGTACTGGATCGTGATCTTGCGCGCGAAGAAGTACCTGCCCGTGAGCCTGAGGCCCTTGAGCATCTCGCGCAGCATGAAACTGGAGAAGAAATCCCTGACCGCTTCCATGTTCGCCACCTCTCGACGCGCGCTGCCGGTCGTCACTTCCAGATGTTCCACGGCGTCTGCATCCAGACCGCCACCACCACGAGCCAGAAGAGCGTCACCGGGATGAAGATCTTCCAGCCCAGCCGCATGATCTGGTCGTAGCGGTAGCGCGGGAACGACGCGCGGAACCAGATGAACATCGACACGACGCAGAAGGTCTTGATGCCGAGCCAGATCCAGCCCGGGATCCAGTTGAACAGCGCCGAGTCGAGCGGCGGGTACCAGCCGCCGAGGAACATGATCGAGGCCACCGCCGACAGCAGGATCATGTTCGCGTATTCGGCCAGGAAGAACACTGCGAAGCCCATCCCGGAGTACTCGGTCATGTGGCCGGCGACGATCTCGGACTCGCCCTCGACGACGTCGAACGGGTGGCGGTTGGTCTCGGCCACTGCCGAGATCACGTAGACCACGAAGATCGGCAGCAGCGGCAGCCAGTTCCAGGACATGAAGTTCACGCCGCGCGACGCGAACCAGCCCTGCCCCTGCCCGAGCACGATGTCGCTCATGTTCAGGCTGCCCGAGACCATCAGCACCACGACCATCGCGAAGCCGATCGCGAGTTCGTACGACACCATCTGCGCGGACGCGCGCATGGCGCCCAGGAACGCGTACTTCGAGTTCGACGCCCAGCCGGCGATGATGATGCCGTAGACCTCGATCGAGGTGATCGCCAGCAGCAGCAGCAGGCCGGCGTTGACGTTGGCCAGCACGAG
>CALMSQ010000564.1:0-9352 GCA_937872345.1 uncultured Burkholderiales bacterium
GTACTTCTTCAGGATCTCCTTGCCCTGGTACTCATGGATCTTCACGGTCGTTCCTCTGTCGAAACACGGGAATCCTGGACGGGCGCGGACGCGGATCCGGGCCGGTACCAGATCGGGAAATGGCGCTCGACCACCGGTCCGTCGCTGCGCCACGCGTGGCAGCGATCGATCGTGAACGGCCGATGCGGCTCGCCGCTCGTGCGCTCGAGCTCCTCGCGGCGGCGCCACTCGTCGCCGGACATCGCCTGGATGGCGGCGGTCGGCAGCACCTGGGCCAGCTCGCTCAGGTGCGTGCAGCCAGCCGAGCCGCCCATACGCTCGCGCACGCCGGCGCGAAACCCGCGGAGCAGGTTCAGGCCGACCAGGCGACGGTAATCGGGGGTGACCGCTTCGCAGACGCCGCGGTACGGTACCGCGTCGGAGACCGCAATCGCGTCGAGCACCTGGCCCTGGGTGTCGATCGTCACGCGCAGGCGCATCAGGTGCACCGGCTCGCCGGCCGGACGCACGCTACCGGCAAGCGGCGTGTCGTGCGGCTTCACGTCGACGAGTTCGGCCTCGAGGTCCCAGGCGCCATCCGCGCGCTGGAACGCGTCGATGCGCACCGATCGCGTGTGCATCGGCGTGCGCGGGCATTCGGGCGGGGGCAGCGGCATGCTTGCGGGAGGGGCTCGGCGAGTCCGGCCAACGCGGCCACGGGCGGAAAGCCGTGGAGTTTAGCATGCGACCCTCTCGCGATGCTGCATTGCGGCATTGCGAAATTCCGGGAATCGGGCTCGGGGCCTGCTCAGCCTTCGTCTTCGCGCGCGGCACCGAGTACGCGCCGCACCGTTTCGGCCGAGAACCCGCGAGCGAGCAGGAAACGGGTCTGGCGGGCACGCTCGGCGAGCGATTCGGGCTGCGCGCCGAAGCGGCGTCGCCAGACCGCGCGCGCGCGCTCGAGCTCGGTCTGCTCGAGCGCCGCGGCGTGCGCCTGCACCAGCGCCTCGTCGAGTCCGTGCGTGCGCAGTTCGTGGCGGATCGTCGCCGTGCCGTAGCGCTCGGCGCGCCGATGGACCAGCGATTCGGCGAAGCGCTCGTTGGAGAGCAGTCGTGCCGCGACGAGCTCATCGAGCACGGACTCGAGCTGTTCGGCGCTCTCGGCATGAGCCGCGAGCTTGCGCGCCAGTTCGGAGCGGCTATGCTCGCGCCGCGCAAGAAACCGCAGTGCGCGTGCCTTCAGCGATACGCCACCCCGGGGGCGGCCCGCGCCGGAGTCGCGGGCGCTGCCTGCGCTGTCCTCGCGGGGACCGCTGCGTGCCCCCTGGCGCGACGACTTCAGGCGGCCGCCTCTTCCGGCGCGGCGCCCCGGGCGGCAACGCCGAAGTGCGCCCGAACCTTGTTCTCGATCTCGAGCGACATTTCGGGATGCTCGCGAAGGAACTCGCGGGCGTTGTCCTTGCCCTGGCCGATGCGCTCGCCGCCATAGCTGTACCAGGCGCCGCTCTTCTCGACCACGTTGCAGGCCGAGCCGAGATCGAGGATCTCGCCTTCGCGCGACGTGCCCTCGCCATAGAGGATGTCGAACTCGGCAGTCTTGAAGGGGGGTGCGACCTTGTTCTTGACGACCTTGACGCGGGTCTCGCTGCCGATGACCTCTTCGCCCTTCTTGATCGACCCGGTGCGGCGGATGTCGAGCCGCACCGACGAGTAGAACTTCAGCGCGTTGCCGCCGGTGGTGGTTTCCGGGTTGCCGAACATGACGCCGATCTTCATGCGGATCTGGTTGATGAAGATGACCATCGTGTTGGTGCGATTGATCGTGCCAGTGAGCTTGCGCAACGCCTGCGACATCAGGCGCGCCTGCAACCCGGGCAGCGAGTCGCCCATCTCGCCTTCGATTTCCGCCTTCGGCGTGAGCGCGGCGACCGAGTCGATGACGATCAGGTCGACCGAGCCCGAGCGCACCAGCGCGTCGGTGATCTCGAGTGCCTGCTCGCCGGTGTCGGGCTGCGAGATCAGCAGGTTCTCGAGGTCGACGCCGAGCTTGGCAGCATATTGAACGTCGAGCGCGTGCTCGGCGTCGATGAACGCGCAGGTGCCACCGAGCTTCTGCATCTCGGCGATGACCTGCAGCGTCAGCGTGGTCTTGCCCGAGGACTCGGGACCGTAGATCTCGACGACGCGCCCGCGCGGCAGCCCGCCGACCCCGAGCGCGATGTCGAGCCCCAGCGAGCCGGTGGAAACCACCTGGATGTCGCGGGCGACGTCGGCGTCGGAGAGCTTCATGACCGAGCCCTTGCCGAACTGCTTCTCGATCTGGGCCAGGGCCGCGGACAGGGCCTTGGCGCGTTCGGTCTTGGATTTTGCGTCGTCCATCTTGATCACTTTGTCCATGGCTGGCCTTGTCCGGTTGCAGGGGAAGTGGGCCGGATTATGGCACAGGAGTACTGTATAAACAATCAGCTGTTGGTCCTAGACCCACTGTCCGCAACGCCCGTCCGATCGGGCAGCAGACGCCAGGCGCCGCGCAGCGCATGCAGCGCCGCCGCCCGCCGCACCGCCGCCCGGTCGCCCGGGAATTGCCGCGTCTCGGTAACCGGCGCGGCATCGATCGCGGCCCAGCCGAAGCAGACGGTTCCCACCGGCTTGCCGGGCGTCGCGCCACCCGGGCCCGCGATGCCGGTGACCGCCAGCGCGATCTGAGCGCGGCTGTGCGTGAGCGCCCCGTCGGCCATCTGCGCGGCGACCGCCTCGCTGACCGCGCCGGCCGCGGCCAGCGTGTCGGCGCCGACGCCCAGCAGGTCGATCTTCGCCTGGTCGCTGTAGGTCACGAAACCGCGCTCGAACCAGCCGCTCGAGCCGCCGACTTCGGTGAGCGCGCGCGCGATCGCGCCGCCGGTGCAGGACTCCGCCGTGGCGATCATCCACCCGCAGGCGCGCAACGCGCGGCCCAATTCGACGGCGGCGTCGACGACCTCCGGCAGGCGGTCTGCATCATCCGGCGTCATGGCCTGGCCCCCTTCGTGCGAACCGGTTCGCGAACCCTCCGCCGGCAATCGTACACATGGCTGCGCGCGCGGTCAGCGATGCCAGAGCGCGAACAGCAGCAGCGTGTAGAGCGCCGCGAGCAGGTCGTCGAACATCACTCCGAAGCCGCTCTTCAGCTTCGCGTCGAAGTACCGGATCGGCGGCGGCTTGACGATGTCGAAGAAGCGGAAGACGGCGAAGGCGGCGAGCTGGGACGCGAAGCCCGCGGGCACGAACAGCAGCACCAGCCAGAACGCGACGATCTCGTCCCAGACAATCGACCCGTGATCGGCGACGCCGAGGTCGCGCGCCGTCTTGCCGCAAGCCCAGACCCCCGTCGCCGCGGCGACGCCGATCACTGCCGCCCACGTCGCCGGCTCGAGCCAGCGATCGAGCACGACGAAGGAGAGCCAGGCCCACAGCGTCCCGACGGTGCCGGGTGCGTACGGCGACAGCCCGCTGCCGAAGCCGAGGGCGATCAACCGGGACAGGCGCTGGCGCATGAAGCGCGAGTCGGCACGCACCGGCGCCGGCTCAGGCGAAGTGGTCGAATCCATGCCCGTCGACGGCCAGCGGACGGCCGCGGGCGTCGTGCAGCCTCAGCCCCTCGCCCGCGACGATGCGGCCGATCCGCGCGAGCGGCAGGCCGACGCGGTGCCCGATCGCCTCGATCGCGCTGCGGTTCTCGGGCGCCGCAGTGAACAGCAGTTCGTAGTCGTCGCCGCCGGCCAGCGCAAGGCGACGGCGCAGCGCGTCGGGAAGCCCGTCGAGCGCCGGGTCGACCGGCACCGCCGGCCAGTCGATCTCGGCGCCGGCGCGCGAGCGATCGAGGATGTGCCCGAGGTCGCCGAGCAGCCCGTCCGACACGTCGATCGCCGCGCGCGCGACGTGGCGCAGCGAAAGCCCGAGCGCCACGCGGGGTTCGGGCCGGTCGAGCCGAAGGCGGGCCGGATCGCCGGCGGCGCGCGGCCGGCCCTCGGCGAGGTCGTGCACGGCCAGCGCCGCCGCACCGAGCGTGCCCGACACCCACAGGTCGTCGTCGGGCTGCGCCGCATCGCGACGCAACGCCGCCTCGGGCGGCACGTCGCCGAAGACGGTGATGCAGATCGTGAGCGGCCCGCGCGTCGTGTCGCCTCCGACCAGCTCGCAGTCGTGGCGATCGGCGATGGCGAAGAGTCCCGAGCAGAAGCCCGCGAGCCAGGTCTCGTCGACCTGCGGCAATGCCAGCGCCAGCGTGAACGCGCGGGGACGCGCACCCATCGCGGCGAGATCGGAGAGGTTCACCGCGAGCGATTTGTGGCCGACCGAGGCCGGATCGTCGCCGGCCAGGAAATGGCGGCCCACCAGCAGCATGTCGGTGGACACTGCGGTGACGTTGTGCGGCCCGGGCGGCGCGAGCAACGCGCAGTCGTCGCCGATGCCGAGCACCGCCTCGCGGGCCGGGCCGCGATCGAAGAATCGCGCGATCAGTTCGAATTCGCCGAGCGGCATGGGCGCGAGGCCGTTGGCACCGCGGCTCAGCCGCGAACCGGCGCTTCGTGCGGCCGCGCGCGCGCCGCGACGCGATCGAGCACGCCGTTGACGTACTTGTAGCCGTCGGTGCCGCCGTAGGTCTTCGCCAGCTCGACCGCCTCGTTGATGACGACGCGGTACGGAATCTCGGGCATGCGCAGCAGCTCGAACGCAGCCAGCATCAGCACGCCGTGCTCGACCGGACTCAGCTCGCCGACCTTGCGGTCGAGGTTCGGCGCGATCAGCGTGTCGAGCTCCTCGGCCGCAGCGATCGCGCCGTGGAGCAGCGCCTCGAAGTGAGCGAAGTCGGCCTTCTCGAAGCCGGGCGTCTCGGTGAGGTGCGCCTGGATCGCGCCGGCGTCCTCGCGCGACAGCAGCCACTGGTAGAGACCCTGCAGCGCGAGCTCGCGCGCCCGGCGCCGCGCGCTCTTGGGCGGCGTGCCTCGCCCCTTGCCGGGTTCGGACATCTTTCCCGGTTCGGACATCAGTGGCGGGCCTTCTCGCCGCGGCGGCCCGGGCCCGGGCCGGCCTCGTCGGGCTCGTCGCCTTCGTCCTCGTCGTCCTCGTCGTCCTCGTCGTCCTCGTCGTCCTCGTCGTCCTCGTCGTCCTCGTCGTCCTCGTCGTCCTCGTCCTCGTCGCCGTACTCGTCCTCGTCGTCGCCGGCGAGGCTCGACAGCGACGACGCGAGGTTGGCCATCTCGACCGCCACGCGAGCGGCCTCGGCGCCCTTCTCGGCGGCGCGCGCCGACGCCTGCTCGTCGGTCTCGGTGGTGAGCACCGCGTTGGCGATCGGCACGTTGAAGTCGAGCGCGACGCGCGCGATCCCGGCCGCGCTCTCGTTGGAGACGACCTCGAAGTGATAGGTCTCGCCGCGGACCACCGCGCCGAGCGCGATCAGCGCGTCGAATTCGCCCGACGCCGCCAGCTGCTGCAGCACGACCGGGATCTCGAGCGAGCCGGGCACCGTGCAGACGAAGACGTCTTCGGCCTCGACGCCGAGCTCGATCAGCTCGGCCAGGCAGGCGTCGCGCAGCGCCTCGCAGACGACCTGGTTGAACCGCGCCTGCACGACACCGATGCGCAGGCCGCCGCCGTCCAGGTCGGACTGGAATACTTCGATCTGCATGCCTTACTCCTGGTTGCCCGGCTCGAAGCCGGCGACTTCGAGATCGAAGCCGGTCATGCTGGGCATCTTGCGCGGTTGCGACAGCAGCCGCATGCGCCCCACGCCCAGGTCCTTGAGGATCTGCGCGCCGATCCCGTACGTACGCAGGTCCATCTTGCCGCTGCGCCGGCGCGCGTTCGCCCGGGCTTCGCCCTCGCCCGACTGCTCGAGCTGCGTGAACAGCATCTCGGCCGGCTGCGCGCAGTTCAGCAGCACCGCCACCCCGCAGGGCTCGGCGACGATCGTCGACAGCGCGCGCTCGAGCGGCCACGAGTGCGTCGTGCCGTCGACCTCGAGCAGGTCGAGCACCGACAGCGGCTCGTGCACGCGAACCAGCGCCTCGCGCCCCGGGTCGATGTCGCCGTGCACCAGCGCGAGGTGCGGCGAGCCCGCTGCGGTGTCGCGATAGGCGACCATCCGGAACGTGCCCCAGCGGGTGCGGATCGAACGCTCGGATACCCGCTCGATCAGGCTCTCGTGCGCACTGCGGTACTGGATGAGGTCGGCGATCGCGCCGATCTTGAGCTTGTGCGCGGCCGCGAACTCGATCAGGTCGGGCAGGCGCGCCATCGTCCCGTCGTCCTTCAGGATCTCGCAGATCACGGACGCCGGCGTCAGACCGGCCAGGCGCGCCAGGTCGCAGCCCGCCTCGGTGTGGCCGGCCCGCATCAGCACGCCCCCGCGCTGCGCCATCAGCGGAAAGATGTGACCCGGCTGGACGATGTCGCTCGGCTTCGCGTGACGCGCGACGGCTGCCTGCACCGTGCGCGAGCGGTCGGCGGCCGAAATGCCGGTCGAGACGCCCTCGGCGGCCTCGATCGACACGGTGAAGTTGGTGCCGTGGCGCGTGCCGTTGGTGGTCACCATCAGCGGCAACTCGAGCTGGCGGCAGCGCTCCTCGGTGAGGGTCAGGCAGATCAGGCCGCGCCCGTAGCGCGCCATGAAGTTGATCGCCTCCGGGGTGACGAAGTCGGCGGCGAGCACCAGGTCGCCTTCGTTCTCGCGATCTTCCTCGTCGACCAGGATGACCATCCGGCCGGCGGCGAGCTCGGCGATGATTTCGGGCGTGCTGGCAAGTGTCATTGCGCCATTTTACGCTGCGCGGGCGGCCCTCGCCGCCGGACGGCGGCCCTGCTCCACCGGGCCGCTGGGATACTTCCGCCATGATGAATCCGCAGGACCTCGAGAGCTACCGCCGGATCGACACGCGCAGCGAGGCGCGGTCGGCTTTCGACGGCATCGCGTCGCGCGCGCAGCGATCGCTGCGCATCGCCGACGACCGCGGCGAGTTCTACGGTTTCGAGCGCAAGGCCTTCGCCGACGCGCTCGAGGCGCTGCTCGGACGCAGCCGCGACACGACGATCGAACTCGTGCTGCACGACGCGACGTTCGTCGAGCGGCATTGCCCGCGCGTCGTCGCGCTGCTGCGCCGGAACTGGCCGCGGTTGCGCGTGCTTCGCAGCGAGGAATCGGCGCGCAACTATCCGCGCGGCTTCGTGCTGGTGGACGACCGGGTGGTGCTGCGCCGCCCGCACCACGACAGCGCGCTGACGTTCGTCGACTTCGACGAAGAGGCGGTGGCCGAGGCCCGCACGCTGCTCGACGAACTCGCCGCCGGCGCGGCGGTGGCGATCAGCGCCAATACGACCGGGCTCTAGCGCCCGCTCATCGCTGCTGCGCGGAACTGCCGCCCGCCGCGCCGAGCATGCGCTCGACGTATCTCGCGATCAGGTCGACCTCGAGGTTGACCTGGTCGCCCGGCGTCAGCGACTTCAGCGTCGTGACCGCGATCGTGTGCGGAATCAGGTTGATCTCGAACTCGGCGCCATCGGCCACGTCGGCAACGCGGTTCACGGTCAGGCTGACGCCGTTGACGGTGACCGAGCCCTTGTAGGCGAAGTACTTGGCGAGCCCCGCGGGCGCGCGCAGCACCAGGCGCCACGACTCGCCGACCGGCTCGAAGGACACGACGTCGCCGAGCCCGTCGACGTGCCCCGACACCAGGTGGCCGCCGATGCGGTCGTCCAGCCGCATCGCCTTTTCGAGGTTCACCTCGCCGACCCGGTCCAGGCCTCGGGTCCGCGACAGGCTCTCCCTCGACACCTCCACGACGAAGCGCCCCTGGTCGATGCCGACCGCCGTCATGCAGGCGCCCTGGATCGCGATCGAGTCGCCCGGCGCCACGTCGGACAGGTCGAGCCCGCCGGCGTCGACGGTCAGGCGCACGCCAGCCTCCTGGCCGAGCGGCTCGACACGCTCGATCCGACCCACGGCCGCGACGATTCCGGTGAACATCGTTCAGATCCTTTCGGGGAGACGGGCCAGCAGCCGAAGGTCGTCGCCCACGCGCTCGACCGACTGCCAGTGCAGCACGAGGCGCTTCTCCAGCGCCTCCGGAGGGGCCAGGTCCGCCAGCCCCATCGAATTGCCGAGCAGGGTCGGCGCCATGTAGACGAGCAACTCGTCGATGCACTCTTCGCGCAGCAGCGACCCGTTGAGCCGGTAGCCGGCCTCGACGTGAAGCTCGTTGATGCCGCGGCGCGCGAGTTCGAGCAGCAGGCCGGCCAGGTCGACCTTGCCGTTCGCGTCGGGTAGCGTGATCACCTCGCAGCCGAGTTCCTCGAGCGCGGCGGTCTTGGCGACGCGTTTCGCCGCGTCGACCGCACAGGCCACCAGCGTGCTGCCACCCTCGAGGATCCGTGCGGCCGGGTTGACCTCGAAGCGCGAATCCACCAGCACGCGCAGCGGTTGCCGCGAGGTCTGCACGTGGCGGACGGTGAGCTGCGGGTTGTCGTCCCTCACCGTGCCGATGCCGGTGAGGATCGCGCAGGCACGGGCGCGCCACGCGTGGCCGTCGGCGCGCGCGGCCTCGCCCGTGATCCACTGGCTGCGCCCGTCGGGCAACGCGGTGCGGCCGTCGAGACTGGTGGCGACCTTGAGCCGCACCCAGGGCCGGCCACGCGCCATCCGCGACACGAATCCGATATTCAGGTCGCGCGCCTCCTGCTGCAGCAGGCCGCAGCGCACGTCGATGCCCGCGGCCCGAAGGCGCTCGAGCCCCGCGCCGTTGACCGACGGGTTCGGATCTTCCATCGCGGCGATGACGCGCCCCACCCGGGCCTCGATCAGCGCGTCGACGCAGGGCGGCGTGCGGCCATGATGGTTGCACGGCTCGAGCGTCACGTAGGCCGTGCCCCCGCGCGCGCGCTCGCCGGCTTGCGCGAGCGCGAGCACCTCGGCGTGCGGCTCGCCGGCGCGCCGGTGCCAGCCCTCGCCGACAATCGCGTTGTCGCGCACCACCACGCAACCCACGCGCGGGTTGGGCGTGGCGGTGAAGAGCCCGAGCTCCGCGAGCTGCAGCGCCCGCTGCATGAAATCGTGATCGGCCGGCGTGAACATCGACCGGGATTATCACCCGAAGCGCCTGCAGCTCCTGCGCGGCCCCCGATCGCGCAACGCGCCAGCGACTAGAATCCGCGGGTCGACGAAGGAGACCGAATTGGCCCGCTCAGTGACCCCGGCCGTGAACGCTATGGCGAACCCCTCTGCGAACCCGTCGTCGATTCCCGAGGTGGCCGCCGCGACGACGCGCCCCGGCGGCCAGATCCTGGCCGACGCGCTGGCGATCCAGGGGGTGGACACGGTGTTCGGGGTGCCCGGCGAGAG
>CALMSQ010000565.1:0-4699 GCA_937872345.1 uncultured Burkholderiales bacterium
GTGCCGCGAGGCGTCAAGAAGACCTCACAGGTCGCAGCGAATCTCCTGTGGGACAGCGCGGAATACGTCATCGGCCTCGATCGAGGGCGTGTGAACCAGTCTCCTTCACCACCGGGCGCATTCCGCGCGCGTATCGAGAAGCTGCCTGCGCCAGCCAACGCGGACGACGGCATCGTCGCGGTCCTCCAGGCCCTGCAACGCGCCGACTGGTCTGCCGTCCACCGCCATCCCGCCTGGCGAGAGATCACCGAGACGAACCCGCTGATGGCTTTCCGACTCGTCGGCGACCTCGACCTGATCTGCCAGAGGCCGGCCGTGGCGGCCGCCGTCGCATCGGCTGATGGTGACGACGACGGCGATCCGGCCCCCATCCTTCCCTGCCTGGTCGATGGCACGCCGCAACCCGTTGAACGTCTTCACGATCCAATCAAGGGCGTCTGGAACGCGCAGTCGTCCGGCGCCAACATCGTTTCTTTCAATGCCCCTGCGTTCGAGTCCTATGGCAACACGAATCGCCAGGGCGAGAACGCGCCCGTGGGGCGCCGTGCCGCGTTCGCCTACACGACCGCCCTGAACCACTTACTCGCAAGGAATTCCCGGAACCGCACACAGGTTGGTGATGCCTCCACCGTGTTCTGGGCGGATCGCCCGTCACGATTCGACAGCGACGATTTGACGCTGGCCGACCTCTTTGGCGAACCGCGAGACGATCCCGACCGGGGCGTGCGCGCGGTGCAGGCGTTGTATGACGCGCTGTCGACCGGGCAACTGCCCGTCGGCGAACGTGATGTCCGGTTCTTCGTGCTCGGTCTCGCACCGAACGCGGCACGCATCAGCATCCGGTTCTGGATGGCTGCGCCCTTCGCGGACCTCGCGCCACGGATCATTCGGCACTTCGATGACCTGAAGGTCGTGCGTCGGTTCGACACGGACGTGGCCGCCCCCTCGCTATTCCGCCTGCTGTCCGGGGTCGCGCTCAAGGGAAAGGCGGAGAACGCTCCGCCCCGTCTCGCGGGTGAGTGGATGCGATCGATCCTCGAAGGGCGCCCCTACCCAGCCGCCCTCCTGAATGCCGCCGTTGCGCGGTGCAAGGCGGAACAGGACGTCACGTACCTGAGGGCCGCCGCGATCAAGGGATGGCTGAATCGCGATTTCCGCGCGACCCATCCCGACATGCCCTCCGACTACGGGCACTTCAAGGAGACCCTCGACATGGAGCAATCCGACGCGCCGTATCGACTCGGGCGACTGTTCGCCACGCTCGAACGCGTCCAGCAGCAAGCGCAGCCCGGCATCAACGCCACGATCCGGGACCGCTACTACGGCGCCGCGTCGACGACGCCGGTCGCCGTCTTCCCGACGCTGATACGACTGAAGAACGCCCACTTGAAGAAGCTCACCGATGGCCAGGTCGCGTGGTTCGAGCGAACGATCGGCGAGATCGTCCAGGATCTGACGGAGTTCCCGAAGCACTTGTCGCTCGTGCAGCAGGGCCGCTTCGCGCTCGGCTACTACCACCAGAGGCAGTCCTTCTTTGTCCGCAAGGACGCCGGCCATCTCGCCCACGACACGGAGAACTGACATGCCGCTCGATCATCGCTACGACTTCGTCCTGCTGTTCGACGTGAAGGACGGCAACCCGAACGGCGACCCGGACGCCGGCAACCTGCCCCGCATCGACGCGGAAACCGGCGACGGCCTGGTGACCGATGTCGCTCTGAAGCGCAAGGTGCGGAACTACGTCGGGATGGTGAAGGACTACGCCCCGCCGTTCGACATCTACATCAAGGAGAAGGGGGTGCTCGAGCGCATCCATCGCGTAGCCTACGAGCAGATCGGTGCGTCCGACGAACTCGCCGACGACGGCAAGGTCGGAAAGAAGAAGCGAAAAGGCAGCGCCGACAGCGTCGAGGAAGCTCGCAGGTGGATCTGCCGCAACTTCTTCGACGTGCGGACGTTCGGCGCCGTGATGTCGACCGGCGTCAACTGCGGCCAGGTGCGCGGTCCGGTCCAGATGACCTTCGCGCGCTCGGTCGCGCCCGTCGTCGCCAGCGAGCATTCGATTACCCGGATGGCGGTGGCAACCGAGGCGGAAGCCGAGAAGCAGGAAGGTGACAATCGGACGATGGGGCGCAAGCACACGATTCCGTACGGACTGTACCGCTCGCACGGCTTCGTGTCGGCATTTCTCGCCAGGCAGACCGGCTTCTCGAGTGATGATCTCGAACTCTTTCTCGAAGCGCTCGAAAACATGTTCGAGCACGATCGTTCCGCAGCTCGGGGGCAGATGTCGACGCGCGGTCTCTACGTCTTCGAGCACGGAAGCGAATTGGGCAACGCGCACGCACACGACCTGTTCGATCGCATCTCGGTGACTCGCCGCACTGAGATCCCGCGCAGCTTCGCCGACTTCGAGGTGCGGGTCACCGACGTTGACCTGCCGTCTGGGGTGCGCTTGCTGCGTCGCATCGGTTGAAGAGGCGCTCTCAGACTCGGCGCCGCCAGAATCGCGGACTCCGGCTATGGTGCGCGACAGCGAGAATCAGGATCTCGTCGTGGTCGATGCGGTACACCACACTGAACGGAAAACGCCTCAGGGGGATCACCCGAACATTCTGGCCTGTCGACCGGCCCAGTTTCGGCCACATCGCCAGAACGCTCGCGAGGCGTCGAACCTCCTCGACCAGTCCCCTGGCTACTTCGGAGCCGCCTTCGGAGATGTAGAACTCGACCGCGTCCACGAGATCTGCCTCCGCCGGAGGCAGGATCGTCGTCCTCATGGTCGGGTTCGTCGCACCCTATCCCCGAGGCGCGCAAGTGCCTCGCCCAGAGGAACTGCCGTCACCCGCCCGGCATCGTATTCGGCACTCCTGCGCACCACCTCGTCGCGCCACTCGCTGCTCAGTTCGGCGCGATCGAGACTGGCGACCAGACGCTCGGCAAGCTCGGCCCGCTCCTCGGCCGGGAGCTGCATGGCATCTGCCTCGATCGCCCTGAGTCGCGTACTCATGCCAGGTTGGCCCATTTCATTCCTCGAAGTCTAGCGTCTGTCGCCCGCGAATACCATGGATCATACGGACCCGATCCCGGTATCCGCGCTACAGCATTGGGCCTATTGTCCTCGGCAATGCGGCCTCATCCATCTGGAACAGGCCTTCGACGAGAACCTGTTCACGCTGCGCGGGCGCGCAGTTCACGCCCAAGTGGACCAACCTGGCGTCGAGCTCCGCAAGGGCCTTCGCGTCGAGCGGGCGCTCCCGATATGGAGCGACTCGCTCGGCCTGATCGGCAAAGCCGACACCGTAGAGTTCGAACCGGACGGAACACCTTATCCGGTCGAGTACAAGCAGGGCTCCCGCAACAAGGCGCTCGAGTTCGCGGAGTGCGACGACCTCCAGCTTGCGGCTCAGGCCATCTGCCTCGAGGAGATGACTGGCCGGGCCGTGACAGAAGGCGCCCTCTACTATGCGACCACCCGTCGGCGTCGCGTGTTGTCGATCGACAGGAAGCTGCGCGACCGGGTCGTCGAGACGACACGCGCAATCGCGGACATGCTCGAAAGCAGGCGCCTGCCGCTGCCGACCCCCGACCGGCATCGATGCGTGGCGTGCTCGCTCCATGACAGATGTCAACCGGAGGCCATCGACTGGAGCAACGAGCGTAGGGCCCCGTTGGACCTCTTCGACCCGGACAGGTGAGTCGACGACATGTTGCATCTGAACACGCTCTACGTCACCACCGCGGACAGCCGCCTGCGTCTGGACAACGACACCCTGCGTGTCGAGTGCGAACAGGAGACTCGTCTGCGCGTGCCCCTCCATCACCTGCAGTCGGTCGTCTGCTTCGGCCACGTGGCCATCAGCGCACCATTGATGCATCGCCTGGCAGACACGGGAATCGCGCTTGTATTGCTCGGCGCGAATGGACGCTACAAGGCTCGACTCGAAGGTGCGACTTCCGGAAATGTTCTCCTCAGGCATTCGCAGTATCGGGCGACCGGGGACATCGCGTTCACCCTCTCTCTGGCACGCGCTTTCGTCGCGGGAAAGATCAGGAACCAGCGTTACGTCGTGCAGCGCGGCGCGCGCGAGGCAAAGGATGACGACGACCGAAAGTTCCTCGAGCGCACCGCGCTCGACCTCGCAGCGAGCCTGCGCGCGCTTCCCGCGGCGGAAACGCTTGATGCGGTCCGAGGCATCGAGGGAGAGGCTGCCAGGACATACTTCGGTGGGCTGAATCGACTCGTCAGACGGGATCTGCGCGACACGTTCTCGATGAACGGCCGAACACGGCGCCCGCCGCGTGACCGCATGAACGCGGTTCTCTCGTTCCTGTATTCGATGTGGATGAATGACTGCCGCTCCGCCTGCGAATCAGTCGGGCTGGACCCTCAGACGGGGTTCCTGCACGCACTTCGACCCGGTCGCGCAGCCCTGGCGCTCGACCTGCTCGAGGAGTTCCGTCCCTTCGCCGACCGACTCGCCCTCACGCTAACCAATCGCGCCCAACTCGCTGCCGACTCGTTCGATGATCGAGAAGGCGGCGCCGTATTGTTGAACGATATCGGTCGCCGCATCGTGATTACGGCCTTCCAGGAGCGCAAGCGAGAGGAAGTCAACCACAGCCTCCTTTCCGGCCCGATCGCAATCGGACTGATACCCCTCGTCCAGGCCCGACTGCTCGCCCGTCATCTGCGGGG
>CALMSQ010000566.1:0-5671 GCA_937872345.1 uncultured Burkholderiales bacterium
CGTCATTTCGCCCGGGCAGGCGTCGAGTTCGACGCGCCGCGCATCGACCTCGATCGCCTGCGCGCGCACAAGTCGGCTGTGGTGGGCAAGCTCACTGGCGGGCTCGCCGGCATGGCGAAGTCGCGCAAGGTGCGCGTCGTGCGCGGCTACGGCCATTTCCTCGATGCGCACCACGTCGAGGTCGAGCTCACCACCGGCGAGGGCCAGGACAAGACCGGCGAGAAGCAGGTCGTACGCTTCGAGCAGGCGATCGTGGCCGCCGGGTCGATGCCGGTGCGGCTGCCGTTCCTGCCCGAGGACCCGCGCATCGTCGACTCCACCGGTGCGCTCGAGCTTCCCTCGCTGCCGAAGCGGATGCTGGTGATCGGCGGCGGAATCATCGGCCTCGAGATGGCCACCGTCTATTCGACGCTGGGCGCGCGCATCGACGTGGTCGAGATGCTCGACGGGCTGATGACGGGCGCCGATCGCGACCTGGTGAAGGTCTGGCAGCGGCACAACGAGAAGCGCTTCGACCGCGTGATGCTGCGCACGAAGACGGTCCGCGCGGAGGCCGCCGACGAGGGTATCCGCGTCTGGTTCGAGGGCGAGGGCGCGCCGGCCGAGCCGCAGGTCTACGACCTGGTGCTCGGCGCGGTCGGGCGCGCGCCGAACGGTCGGAAGATCGGCGCCGAGCACGCCGGCGTCGCGGTCGACGAGCGCGGTTTCATCGCCGTCGACCGGCAGATGCGCACCAACGTGCCGCACCTGTTCGCGATCGGCGACATCGTCGGTGCGCCGATGCTGGCGCACAAGGCGGTGCACCAGGGGCACGTCGCGGCCGAGGCGGCCGCTGGCGAGAAGAGCTTCTTCGACGCGCGCGTGATTCCGTCGGTGGCCTATACCGACCCCGAGGTCGCCTGGGCGGGGCTGACCGAGGACGAGGCGCGCGCGCAGGGGCTCGCGGTGGGCAAGGCCGTGTTCCCGTGGTCGGCGTCGGCGCGCGCGATTGCCAATGCGCGCGACGAGGGATTTACCAAGTTGCTGTTCGACGAGGCAACGCACCGGATCGTCGGCGGTGCGATCGTCGGCACGCACGCCGGCGACATGATCGGCGAGATCGCGCTGGCGATCGAGATGGGCGCCGACGCGACCGATATCGGCCGCACGATCCATCCGCACCCGACGCTCGGCGAGTCGATCGGGCAGGCCGCCGAGGTCTTCGAGGGCACCTGTACCGACCTCCTCCCGAGGCGCAAGCGTTGAGCGGAATCCCGCGTGCGGGATCGCCGATCCGGCGAGCGTCGCGCCTTCGCGCGTCGAACGCGTTTACACTTCGCGCATGTCCCGCCTGGCGGGCATGATCATCAGGGTTATCCCGGGCCGTACGTTGGTGGCCCTTCATCAACGAAAACTGGAGCACTACACGATGGATCGACGTTCCGTGATCAAGAATGCCGGGATGGCCGGCATCCTGGCCGCCGGCGTGGCGCCGGCCGTGCGCGCGCAGGAGGCAGTGCGCTGGCGGCTCGCCACGAGCTTCCCGAAGGCGCTCGAAACGCTGCACGGTTGCGCGGTGAAATTCTCCGAGACCGTCAAGGCGCTCTCGGGCGGCAAGTTCGAAGTGTCGGTGCACGCGGCCGGCGAGCTGATTCCGCCTTTCGGCATCGTCGATGCGCTGGCCAACGACACGATCGAGATGGGCGAGACGGCGGCCTACTACTACACCGGCAAGGACCCGGTCTTCGCGTTCAGCTGCGCGGTGCCGTTCGGCCTGACCGCCAACCAGAACCTGGCATGGAAGGAGCAGGGCAACGGGCGCAAGCTGCTCGACGAGGTGTTCTCCAAGTACAACTTCTTCACGCTGAGTGCGCTGAACACCGGCAGCCAGATGGGTGGTTGGTTCCGCAAGGAAATCAAGTCGCCGGAGGACCTCAAGGGCCTGAAGATGCGCCTGGGTGGCGGCGTGTTCGGTGAGTCGATGGCCAAGCTGGGCGTGGTCGCGCAGAACATGCCCGGTGGCGAGGTGTACCAGGCGCTGGAAAAAGGCACGCTCGACGCGGCCGAGTTCGTCGGCCCGTACGACGACGAGAAGCTCGGCTACAACAAGGTCACCAAGTTCTACTACTACAACGCGTGGTGGGAAGGCGGCGCGGACCTCGAGTTCTTCATCAACAAGAAGGCATTCGCCAAGCTGTCGCCCGAGAACCAGGCGATCGTGCGGGCGGCGGCGGCGGTGGCCTACAACGACGGCACGACCAAGTACCTCGCACTCAACCCGCCCGCGCTCAAGCGAATCGTGGCCAGCGGCATCAAGTTCCTGCCGTTTCCCAAGAGCGTCGTCGACGCCGGCTTCAAATCGGCGCAGGAAGTGTACGCGGAGCACAGCGCCAAGTCGCCGGAATTCAAGAAGATCTTCGACGACATGCGCGCCTTCCAGCGCGACCAGATCCTCTGGAACCGCGTTTCGGAGCTGCAGTTCACGCAGACCATGGCTTCGGTCAAGATCTGACGCAGCCTGAGGGCGCTGGCGTCGCCCCCGAGAATGGAAACCGCGGCCCCAGGCCGCGGTTTTCTTTTTTGCTTGCCCGCTCGGACTAGGGCTTTCCGGTCGACTGCCCCGGGGCGTCCGCGGGTTCGTCCGCGCGCTCGCCCTGCGGTGCCGTGTCGGCGTTCTCGCCGCCGCCGATGGCCGGCGTGCCAGCGTCGAAGCCCGGCGCATTCTCGAGTTGTTGCAGCATCCGGGTGCCGATGGCCTCCATGTCGCCTTCGGGTTTCTTGTCGAGGTTGCCGGTGACCAGGACAGGGAAGGCGATCAGGATCGCGACCATCGTCAATTGCAGCAGCAGGAAGGGAATCGCGCCCTTGTAGATCTGCATCGTCGTGACCGGCTCCATCGTCTTGCCGGTGACAGGGTCCACGTAGGGCTTCTCGGGAGCGACCGACCGCAGGTAGAACAGTGCGAAGCCGAACGGCGGGTGCAGGAACGAGGTCTGCATGTTGACCGCCAGCAGCACGCCGAACCAGATCAGGTCGATCCCCATCTTGTCCGCGATCGGCGCGAGCACCGGCACGACGATGAACGAGAGCTCGAAGAAGTCGAGGAAGAACGCCAGCACGAACACCAGGACGTTCACGAAGATCAGGAAGCCCAGTTCCCCGCCCGGCAGCTTGCGCATCAGGTGCTCGACCCACACCGGGCCGTCGGCCGCCTGGAACACCATGCTGAAGATGGTGGCGCCGATCAGGATGAACATGACGAACGAGGACAGCCGGGTGGTGGTCGCCAGCGCCTGCCTGAGCAACTGCCAGCTCAGGCGCTTGCGCAGCGTCGCCATCACGAGCGCGCCCATGGCGCCCATGGCGCCACCCTCGGTCGGCGTGGCCACGCCCAGGAAGATCGTTCCCAGGACCAGGAAGATCAGCAGCAGCGGGGGAATCAGCACGAAGGTCACGCGCTCGGCCAGCTTCGAGAGCAGGCCCAGGTGCGTCACCCGGTTGACGACGGCGATCAGCCACGCGACGAACACGCCGCCGCACATGGCCACCACGATCCGCTCGTCGGTCGCCACGAACTCGACCGGCTCGCCTTGCCACCAGGTGTGCACTGCTTCCATGTGCTGCCCCAGGAACACCGCGACCGCGGTCGACAGCACGGCGAGCACGGCGAGCGAGCGGTAGCCATGACTGCCGTTGGGCTCCCGGAACGCGCGCGCCTCAGGGGGCAGCGCCGGGACCGCGCTCGGCTTGAAGATGGCCAGGGCGACCACCCACAGCACGTACAAGCCCATCAGCGCGAAGCCCGGAATGAAGGCGCCCTTGTACATGTCGCCCACGCTCTTGCCCATCTGGTCGGCCAGGACGATCAGCACCAGCGATGGAGGGATGATCTGCGCCAGCGTGCCCGACGCGGCGATCGCTCCACTGGTGAGGCTGCGGCTGTAGCCATAGCGCAGCATGATGGGCATCGAGATCAGGCCCATGGAGATCACCGAGGCCGCCACGACCCCCGTGGTGGCGGCCAGCATCGCGCCGACGAAGACGACGGCGAGCGCCAGGCCGCCACGCAGCGGGCCGAACACCTGGCCCACCGAATCGAGCAGGTCCTCGGCCATGCCGCTGCGCTCGAGGATCAGGCCCATCAGCGTGAAGAAGGGCACGGCCAGCAGCGTCTCGTTGGCCATGATGCCGATCAGGCGAAACGGCAGCACCGCCAGGATCGCGGACGGGAAGATGTCGAGCGCGACGCCGAGCAGGCCGAAGAACAGCCCTGCGGCGCCCAGGCTGAAGGCGACCGGAAAGCCGAGGATCAGGAACAGGATCAGGCCCCCGAACATCAGGGGCGCGAAGTTGGCAGCGATGGATTGCATGGTGCAGGCGCTCGTCGCGTTTCAGTGTGCCTGGGCCGGCGCGCCGGCCCCGCTGCCGCTGTCGGCGTTGCGCTGGCGCAAGGCCTCGACGAGCTGTTCTTCGTCGGTCTTCTCGGGACGTTTCTCGGTGGGGTCCGGACCCAGTCCCCGGAGGAAGGCGATGCACTTGATCAGTTCCGACCAGCCCTGCAGCAGCAGGAGCGTGAATCCCAGCGGAAGTGCCAGCCATACCGGCCAGCGGATCAGGCCCCCCGGGTTGCCCGACATTTCTCCGGATACGAACTTCTCGATCACCTGCGGGACGGACAGGTACAGCGCCATCACGCACATCGGAGTCAGGAACAGTGTGTAGCCGACGATGTCGATCCACACCCGCACGGTTTTCGGCAGGTGGCTGTTGACGACGTCGATCCGCACGTGCTCGCGATGCAGCAGCGTGTAGCCGGCGGCGACCAGGAAGGACCAGGCGAACAGGTACCACTGAGCCTCGAGGTAGGCGTTCGAGCTGGTGTCGAACACCTTGCGCACGATGGCGTTCAGGGCGCTGATGGCGGTGGCGGCAAAGATCAGCCAGATCACGAACTTGCCGACCTGGGCGTTCAGCCAGTCCACCGCGCGGGAGAAACTGAGCAAGGCTTTCATCGACTCCGTCCCATGTGCAGGTGGCGCGAAGGGGGCCGTTCGGGCCGGGTGCGCCGATGCGCGCTGCCCGGCCGATCCGCGGCATTCGGCGACTCGCCGCCGCGCCAAACCCCGAATTGTAAGAGGGCGCCGTGCGTCCCGAGAGGCCGTCGCGGGTTTCCCCTCACGGCTGCGCCCGCTTCCCATCCCCGGCCGAGTTGCCCGGCCGCCCGGCCTGGTCGTCGGGCCCGATCTCGCGCATCTCGACGTCGATCACTTCGTGGCCGCGAGGCGCCTCGGGGCCCTGCGGCTCGCGCCGAGCGGCGCGCATGCCGAAGCGGCTGGCGAGCCAGAGCGCAGCGCCGATCGCGAGCGCGGCCGCCAGGGTAAGCGCCGCGAAGAGCGCGGCCAGCAGCGCGCCGAACAGCAGCGCGGCGACGGTCGTGATGCGACGCAGCAGCTTGCGCAGGAAGTCGATCATCGGCGCGACTCCTTCACGACGGATCGGATTGCGCGGGGCCGTCGTCGGGCGTCGGCGCGAGCGGGATCTGCGTGGCCAGCACCTTGTCGACCCGCTTGCCATCCATGTCGACGACCTCGAAGCGCCAGTTCTCCCACGTGACCGTGTCGCCGGTCTGCGGCATGCGCCCGAGCATCAGCATCAGCATGCCGCTGAGCGCCTGGTAGCGCTCGCGCTCTTC
>CALMSQ010000567.1:0-3813 GCA_937872345.1 uncultured Burkholderiales bacterium
TTGATGGTCACGTACTCGCTGAACTCGGTGGGCGGCACGTCCCAGTCCATGACGCGCACGTACTTGACGTCGGTCAGGGCGCCCGCGGTGCTGTTCGTGATCGTGACCACGTCCTTGAACAGCACGCCGGAGGCGGTATTCGCGGGCGAGTATGCCTGCGTGACCGTGAGCCCCGGAAGGCTGGTGAGGCTGGCGGTGGTGGTCACCGTGCTGCCGGTGACGCCGGTCGCCGCGCCGAACGTCAGGTTGTTGGGGCCGCCATCGCTGCTCACGTTGGCGTAGCCCGACGTCGTGTTGTTCACCGACACGCCCCACCCTTCGCACAGGCAACCCGGCGCGGTGGCGTCGCGCCAGCTGCCGTCAGCGAACTTGTAGGCCAAGCCCGTGGCACCCGCATTGGTCGTGATGTTGGGTTGGGTATTCAGCGACCCGTCGTCGTTCACGCCCAGCGCGACCGTCGCGGTGGCTGCACTGCCCGTGTTGTAGATGACGGTACCGGCCTGCGCCACCCCAGCTCCGGCCGTGAGACCCGCTGCGATCAGCGCGGCGTTGAGGATCGTCAGTTTGGTGCTCATGTCGCCTCCATCGGTGGAATGCGCGGATGGCGCATCTATCCTGGCCCTGATCAGAGCAACCCCCGTGCCAATTTGAATAAGCTCAAGAAAATCATCGTGTTGGCATCGCGACGCGCAGCGCTTGGGGCAAGTAGTGACAATTGCGCCGACAAACCGGATAGCGCGCGGATCGCGCGAACTCACGATTCGGGATTCAGACCCTGCGCTAACTATCTGTTTGTCCTGCGCTTTGGGCAAAAAGGGGCGAGTGTAAAAAAAACCGACTTGGGCTCCGGCGCGTCCGGTTGGGCGCCCTCGCATGACGCGCGCTCCAAGAGTGTCGATTCCCGAACCCGTCGTTCGTCGTAGCCAAGGCAGCCTGCGCCGCGGGCACTGCCGCCAGTCAACGCCCCCCTTGGAGGATTCCAGATGGCGTCTGCAAGAATCACCCCGTTCCTCTGGTACTCGAACCAGGCGGAAGAAGCCGCACACTTCTACGCCTCGATCTTTCCCGACTCGCGCGTCGTCCGCGTCACCGCGATGCCGTCCGAGTCGCCCAGCGGCCCGCCCGGGTCGGTGAAGGTCGTCGAATTCGTCCTGTTCGGACAGCCGTTCCTGGCGATGAGCGCCGGGCCGCTCGACCCGTTCAACCACGCGGTGTCGTTCGTCGTCAGTTGCGACGACCAGGCCGAGATCGACCGCTACTGGAATGCGCTGCTCGCGGACGGCGGAAGCGCCGAACAATGCGGCTGGCTGCGCGACCGCTACGGGCTCGCGTGGCAGATCGTGCCCGCCACGATGGGCGAGATCATGTCCGACCCCGATCGGGCGCGCGGGCGACGCGCCGCCGACGCGATGATGAAGATGGTCAAGCTCGACATCGCCGCGCTCGAGGCGGCCCGCTCCGGCCAGGCGTAGCCCGTCTGCGGTGGCTGCCGCACGCGGGCGGCGCTGCTACGCCCAGTGGAATGCCGCGTGAAAGCCGAACGGCACGATCTGCGGCGCGCGCAGCTCGGCCACGCAATTCATCGTGCGTGCATCCAGGACGCCGACCACGGTGGTCTCGTCGCCGTCGGCCAGCGTCGGCACGAGCAGCACGCCGTCGTCGTCGGCCGCGCCGCCCGGTCGCGGCACGAACAGCGGCTCGAGATGCGTGGCGCCGGGGCGCCGCCAGGTCGTCACCTCGCCACTGTCCAGGTCGACGCGGTGCGTACAGTCGAACAGCTCGCCGCGGTCTCCGTTGCCGGCCCCCCAGCAGACGCGCGCGCGGCCGCGGCCGATGCGCTCGGGGTGCACCTGCTGCAACTCGATCGCCGCGCCGGCGATCGGCTCGGGCTCGGCGTCGCGGCGCCCGTCGCGCAGGCGGTAGCGCACGTGGCGCATCGAGCTGCGCATCGGCAACCCTGCGCGTCGGCGCTCGAGCCGAAGGTCGTCGAACACCACGCCGTCGTCGTAGGTCGCGATCTCGAGCACGAGGTCGCCGCCGTCGGCCCAGGCCTGCGTCGCGTGAAAAGCCATCATCGGCGCAATGCGCCAGCTGCGCACGGCGCCCGTGTCCAGCGCCACCGCATGGATGGCCGAGCCGCCGTCGGGCTCCCAGCGGAAATTGTCGGCATACGATTTCGCGCCGAAGCGGAAGGCCAACGGCTGCGCGCGCAGCGCGGTCTCCCAGACGAGCGCATGTCCGGGGGCCAGCCCGAAGCCGTGCGTATAGCCCGACTTCGGCATCCTCATCCGGCCGATGACCTGAGGACGCGTCGTGCCCGGCGCCAGCCGGAAGAGCTTCATCTCGCACTTCGGGCCGAGCGCCGTGGCCACGTTGAGGTAGCTGCCGTCGGGCAACGTGAAGCCGTGCGCGCTCATCAGGTGCATCGGCTCCTCGCGGCGTCCAAGGTCGAGCCGCTCGAGCGTCTGCAGCGTCCGGGGATCGAAGTAGGTCAGGCTCGGCGTCTCGGTGACCGACAGCCAGCGCTCGCCGTGGCGCGACATCACTACTGCCGGGTTGTCGGTGACCTGCGGCGACTTCAGCCGCGCGATCAGCCCGGCCGGATTCGCGGTTCCGAATTCGCCGAAGACCGGCGCGCCGGCTGCGACACTGCGCCGATACGACTGGCTCGCGCAGAAGCGGCTGCGATATCGCACGCCCGCGCCGTCGATGCGCAGCGCATGCCACATCGCGTAGCCGTCGAACCAGTGTTCGAGCCGCCCGCCAGGCAACTCCCAGAGGGCCGGGCCGTTGAGCAGCAGCGTGCCGCGCAGCCACGGCGGCAGCGCGCCCTGCACGCCGACACCGGCGTCGTCGATCTCGCGCGCACCGGAGAGAAAACCTCGCGCTCGACCGGGAACGGCGTTCGCCTGTGGGGTGGGCACTGCCGACATGCGGCCTCCTCGGGGTTCGCGATGCACCCGCCGGCAAGCGTAGGCTCGCCGCCGCTGCCGCGCAACGGGGCCGCGCACGATCGCCGGCCCCGGTTGGCGTCGCATCCGCAATGGGGGTAAGGTAACGCTGTTCGAATCGATTTTGCGTCCCATTTTCATCGGGAGGCCCTCATGCTTCCGGATTCCCCCCTTCCGGCCCGCAGCCTGCGGGCCGGCATTTCGGTGGCGCAGACCTCGCCTTCGCCCACCGCGGCCGTGACGCTCGACTCGCCGGCCCTCGACGTGATGACCGACCTCACGCAGGTGCGCGCGGCGACGACCCACCCGACGACCACGCTGCGGCAGGCCGAGCAGATCATGATCCACCAGGGGGTACGGATGCTGTTCGTCGTCAGCGAGATGCCTTCGCTCGAAGGCCTCATCACCACGACCGACCTGCGCGGCGACCGCCCGATGCGCGCCGTGCAGCAGCGCCACGCGCGCTACGAAGAGCTTTGCGTGGCCGATGCGATGACACCGCTGTCGATGCTCGACGCGATCGACTATGAGGCGCTGAAGGGCGCGCGCGTCAGCAACCTGGTCGCGACGCTGAAAAAGCACGGCCGCAATCACCTGCTGGTCATCGAGGCCGCCTCCGGCTCCGCGCCCGAGCGCGTGCGCGGCGTGATCTCACGGGCGCAGATCGAGCGTCAACTCGGCGCCGTGATCGAGGTGCCCGAGATCGCTCACAACTTCGCCGAAATCGCGCACAGCTTCGCGGAAACCGAGTGAGCGGCGACGCGGCCGCTCGACGCTACGCGGCGACCTTGCCGAAGTAGAAGTCGAGCATCTCGCCCAGCGGCGCCGGATCGCGCCGCAGCCGGCTGCGCAGCGCCGCACC
>CALMSQ010000568.1:0-2817 GCA_937872345.1 uncultured Burkholderiales bacterium
GCCGGCTTCCGGCGTCTATCACCTGTCGTGTCACGGCGCGACGACCTGGCACGCGTTCGGGCTGGCGTTCGTGCGGGAGGCGACCCGCGCCGGGCGCCTCGCCGCCGACCGGGCGCCGCGCATCGAGGGGATCGAGGAAGCGTCGCTCGGCCGTCCCGCGCGCCGGCCCGCATGGTCGGCGCTCGACCCGTCGCGCTACGAGCGTAGCTTCGAGCGCAGGCTCCCGACCTGGGAAGCCGCGATCGCGCTGGCGCTCGAGTCGCCGCCGGCCGGGCCGGCCTGACGCGCTAACCGAGCAGGTCCCAGGCCAGCGGCGTGCCGCGCGCCGCGTCGCGGCTCGCCCGGCGGCCGAGCACCTGCTCGAGGTGCTTCGGCGCCAGGCCGAAGCCGGGGCGGATCGCGCGGACGTTCTCGCGCGTGAACGCTTCGCCGGCCTTCACGTCGCGCACGAGGTACAGCGAACGGCGAAACGCGAGCGACTTGCGCTCCTGCTCCGACTGCGGGCCGTAGGTGACGCGTCCGAGCGACTGCCACGCGCGCGCGCTCTCGACGACGAGGCTCGCCATCTCGGCCGGCTCGAGCGAGAAGCTCGCGTCGACACCGCCGTCGGCGCGCGCCAGCGTGAAGTGCTTTTCGATCACCGTCGCGCCGAGCGCGACCGACGCCACCGCGACGCCCACGCCCATCGTGTGGTCCGACAGCCCCACCTGGCAGCCGAACAGCTCGCGCATGTGCGGAATCGTGAGGATGTTGGTGTGCTCGGGCGTGGCCGGATAGGTGCTGGTGCACTTGAGCAGCACCAGGTCTCGGCAGCCGGCCTCGCGCGCCGCGCGCACGGTCTCGTCGAGTTCGGCGACGCTGGCCATGCCGGTGGAGACGATCATCGGCTTGCCGGTGGCGGCGACGCGGCGCACCAGCGGCAGGTCGGTGTTCTCGAACGACGCGATCTTGTAGCACTGCGCGCCGAGCGACTCGAGGAAGTCGACCGCGGTCTCGTCGAACGGCGTCGAGAACGCGATCATCCCGAGCTCGCGCGCGCGCGCGAAGATCGGCGCGTGCCACTCCCACGGGGTGTACGCCTCCTGGTAGAGCCGGTGCAGCGACTTGCCCTGCCACAGGCTGCCCGGGTCGGCGATGCGGAACGCCCCCTCGTCGACGTCGATCGTCATCGTGTCGGCGGTGTAGGTCTGGATCTTCAACGCGTGCGCGCCCGCCTTCGCGGCGGCCTCGACGATCGCCAGCGCCCGCTCGAGCGACTGGTTGTGGTTCCCCGACATCTCGGCGATGACGAAAGGGGGCGCATCGGGGCCGACGCGACGTCCGGCGATCTCGAAGGCAGCGGGCGCGTTCATGGGCGGATCCTCTTGCGGTAGCAGGTCGAGTGCGCCTCGAAACCGCTTCCGGCGAACAGCCGATGCGAGGCGTCGTTGCCGGCCAGCGCCTCGGCGTCGACCAGCGCGACCTCGGGGTAGCGGGCGGCGAGCCAACGCTCGGCAGCGTCGAGCAGGGCCCGCCCCATCCCGCGCCCGGCCTGCCCCGGGGCCAGGTAGATCGAGACCTCGGCCTCGGCGCCGGAGATGTCGTAGCGTACGACGCCCACCGGCGAGTCGCCCGCGCTTCCGACCAGCAGCACCCGCCGCGGATCGGCCAGCGTGGCGGCGAGCCAGCGGCAGTGATCGTCCCAGGCGATCGGTGCGTCGCTGCGCGAGAAGCGTCGCACCTCGGGCGCATTGCGCCAGTCGAAGAGGTCGCGCGCGTCGGCCTGCGTCGCCGCGCGGACGGCGACCTCGGGCTGCAATATCGCGCTCGCGACGCGCGCGGCACCGAGCGCATCGACCGTCTCGATGCCACGCCTCGAGACGTGTGCGCGCAGCGAAGGATTGCCTAGCATCGCGAGCAGGTGCAGCCCGAGCGCCTCCGGGTCCGCCGGATCGGCCTGCGGCCCCAGCAGCAACCCTTCCCGCGCCGCGTCGCGCAGCAGCGCCTGCTGATTGGCGGCGACCGCGAACGCCAGCGCCGGCAGGCCCAGCGCGCAGCGCTCCCAGGTCGCCACGCCCGCGGCGCCGATGCCGAGGTCGGCGGCGGCAATCAGCGCGGCCATGTCGGCGGCCTGCACGTGACAGGTCGTGCGCGGGCGCACGGCGCAACGCGCCTCGAGCGCCGCACGCTGCGGGTGCGCGGCACCGATCACCACGTCGACGTCGACGTCGACGCCGATCGCGTCGAGTGCGTCGAGCGTCGCTGCAGTGAGGTTGCGTGCGTCGACGCCTCCGAAGAACACCAGCACCCGACGCACCGCATCGCCGCGCTCGCGCAGGCGCGCGCGCGCCGCAGCGAACTCGGGGCGAAGCAGCGCGTAGCGCGGACCGAGCATGCGGATGCAGTGCGCCGGCACCACATCTGCGTAGCGCGCCTCGCCCTCGGCGTACAGATTCTGGTCGAGCAGCGCGTCGCAGTCGTGGCGCCGGTCGGCGAGGTCGTCGATCGCCAGGATCCGCCGCACCCGGTCGCGCAGCCGGGTTTCCCAGCGCGCGTCGAGCGCGTAGTGGTCGACGACGACCCAGTCCCAAGGTGCCCCGCCGTCGAGCGTCGCGAGTGTCGCCTCGGCATCTTCGGCCTGCGTTGCGCCGAGCCACGCTGCGTGCGGCGGATCGGCCGCCGGCGCAGCGTCGATCCCCGGCGGCAGGACGACGAGCTCGTGCCCGCGACCGCGGACCAGCTCGTCGAAACCGGCCGGCAACGGCCGGCAGACGAAGCGCGTGCGCGCGCCGCCGGCGCGCAGCGTGTCGGCCAGCGTCAGGCAGCGCATCAGGTGGC
>CALMSQ010000569.1:0-4026 GCA_937872345.1 uncultured Burkholderiales bacterium
TACTTCCTGTCGGCGAGCATCGGCGTGGCGCTCGCCCCGGACGACGCGCAGGACGCCGAGGCGCTGATCCGCTGCGCCGACAGCGCGATGTACCAGGTGAAGTCCGAAGGCCGCAACGACGTGCGCTTCTTCGCCGGCGGCGTCTCCGACGAGCGCGCCGAGCAGTTGCAGCTGGCCGCCGAGCTGCCGATGGCGATCCGGCGCGACGAGGTCGACCTGTACTACCAGCCGGTGATGAACATCGACGAGCGCGTCGTGATCGGCTACGAGGGGCTGCTGCGCTGGCGCCACCCGACCCGCGGCCTGCTGCTGCCCGACCGCTTCCTGCCCGCCGCCGAACAGAGCAACCTGATCCGCGAGATCGGCCTGTGGGCGATCCGCCGCGCACTGGACGATCGCGTGCGGCTGGGCATCGACGCGTACCCCGAGGTCGCCGTGTCGGTGAACGTGTCGGCGCGCCAGCTCTCGGAGGAAGGCTTCCTGGCGACGCTCGCCGAGCTGCTCGACGAGCGCGACTTCCCGCCGCGCCTGCTGCGGCTCGAGCTCACCGAGAGCGCGTTCATCGAGAACCCCGAGCGCACCATCGCGCTGATCGGCGAGCTGCGCAGGCTCGGCGTGCGGGTCTTCATCGACAACTTCGGCACCGGCTACGCGTCGCTGTCGTACCTGAAGAACCTGCCGGTCGACGGCATCAAGATCGACCACACGTTCGTGAAGGACCTGCCCGCCGATCGCGGCAACGCCGCCATCGTCCAGGCGATCACGACGATGGCCGCGAAGCTGGGCCTGCAGGCGATGGCCGAGGGCGTCGAGACCGCGGCCGAGCTGCGCGGGCTT
Organism: uncultured Burkholderiales bacterium; assembly: GCA_937872345.1. Lineage (GTDB taxonomy): Bacteria > Pseudomonadota > Gammaproteobacteria > Burkholderiales > Burkholderiaceae_E > Zeimonas. The sequence goes on from CALMSQ010000569.1 coordinate 838, forward strand.
CGCTCGCTCGACTGCCACCAGGTGCAGGGATCGCTGATCGCCGAGCCGCTACCGTTCGCGCAGCTGCGCGAGTTCATGGAGGCGCTGCCGACGCTGCGCCAGATGCACCTCGTGCGCGACTCGCGCCTCGGCGCGGCCTGAGGCTCCAGGGCGGGGCCCCAGGGCGGGGCCCGAGGCGGGGGCGCCGAGGCGGGGGGACCGAGGCCCGGGGCCTCAGTCGAACGCGAGCCCCATCGCCTCGCGGACCTCGCGCATCGTCTCCTGGGCGATCTTGCGCGCCTGGTCGCAGCCGTCGGCGATGATGTTGCGCAGCAGGCTCGGGTCGTCGAGATAGGGCTGCGCCCGCTCGTGAAAGCCCTGCTGCTCGGCCAGGATCGCGTCGATCACCGGCTGCTTGCATTCGAGGCAGCCGATGCCGGCACTGCGGCAGCCGGTCTGGACCCACTCGCGGGTCGCGTCGTCGGAATAGACGAGGTGCAATTGCCACACCGGGCAGCGCTCGGGCTCGCCCGGATCGCTGCGGCGCACGCGCGCCGGGTCAGTGGGCATCGTGCGGATCTTCTTGCGCACCGATTCCGGGTCTTCGCGCATCGCGATCGAGTTGCCGTAGCTCTTGGACATCTTCTGGCCGTCGATGCCCGGCATCCGCGACGCCTCGGTGAGCAACGCCTGCGGTTCGGCGAGGATGATCCGCCGGCTGCCCTCGAGGTAGCCGAACAGCCGCTCGCGGTCGCCCATGCTGAGGTTCTGCGCGAGCTCGAGCAGCTCGCGGCCCTGCTGAAGCGCGGTGTCGTCGCCCTGCTCCTGGTAGCGCGTGCGAAGCTCCTGGTAGAGCTTCGCGCGCTTGCTGCCGAGCTTCTTCACCGCCTCGCGCGCCTTGTCCTCGAAGCCCGGCTCGCGGCCGAACAGGTGGTTGAAGCGGCGCGCGATCTCGCGCGTGAACTCGACGTGCGGCACCTGGTCTTCGCCGACCGGCACCCAGGCCGCGCGGTACATCAGGATGTCGGCCGCCTGCAGCAGCGGATAGCCGAGGAACCCGTAGGTGGAGAGGTCGCGGTCGGACAGCTTCTCCTGCTGGTCCTTGTAGGTGGGCACGCGTTCGAGCCAGCCCAGCGGCGTGACCATCGACAGCAGCAGGTGAAGCTCGGCGTGCTCGGGCACGCGCGACTGGATGAACAGCACCGACTGCTGCGGATCGATGCCCGCCGCGAGCCAGTCGATCACCATCTCCCAGACGTTGTTGCCGATCACGTCGGGCGAGTCGTAGTGCGTGGTGAGCGCGTGCCAGTCGGCGACGAAGAACAGGCACGGGTGCTCGGACTGCAGCCGCACCCAGTTCTTCAGCGCGCCGTGGAAGTGGCCCAGGTGCAGCGCCCCGGTCGGGCGCATGCCGGATACGACACGTTCGGTGAACATTTCAGTCGGACAACGAAAAGAGCGCCGCGATCACGCCGACCCCGATGTCGACCAGTGGCGCAACGACGAAACCCAGCACGCCGGTGGCCAGCAAGCCGAGCAGGATGACGAGCCCGTAGGGCTCCAGGCGCGAGAAGCCCGCCGCGAGACGAGCCGGCAACAGGCTGTTGACGATGCGCCCGCCGTCGAGCGGCGGCACCGGCACCAGGTTGAGCACGGCCAGCGCGAGGTTGACGAAGATGCCGGCGATCGCCATGCGCGGGAAGAACTCTCCGTCGCTGCCGAAGAGCGTCATCAGCTTCAGCGCCAGCCCCCAGCCGAGCGCCATCAGCAGGTTCGCCAGCGGCCCGGCGGCCGCGACCATGCCCATGTCGCGCCGCGGCGAACGCAGGTTCGAGGGCACGATCGGCACCGGCTTGGCCCAGCCGAACAGCATGCCGCCGCCCAGCGTCTTGCTCGCAAGCAGGATCAGGGCCGGCACCAGCAGGGTGCCGATCGGGTCGATGTGGCGAAGCGGATTCAGCGAGACGCGGCCCTGCAGCTGCGCAGTGCGGTCGCCCAGGCGAGCGGCGACGAAACCGTGCGCCGCTTCGTGCAGCGTGATCGCGAAAATCACCGGGATCGCATAGACCGCGATCAGCTGCGCAAGGCTCAATTCCATGGCCGCGATTGTAGCAGCCGCCTAGAAGCGCACCCTGAGCGCCGAAGTCTCCGCACCCCGCGCGACCATGCCCTCGATGCTGCCGCAGCCCACGCGCACCACGAGCGGCTCGTCGCCGGTGAGATCGACGACGGTGGTCGGCACGAAGCCCTGCCCTCCCGCGTCGAGGACGAGATCGATGCGACGCGCCAGCCGCTCGACGATCGCGTCGGCGTCGGTGAGCGGGTCGTCTTCGTCGGGAAGGATCAGGCTCGAGCACAGCACCGGTTCGCCGTGCGCCTCGAGCAGGCCCTGCGCGACCGGCGCGTCGGGCACGCGCAGGCCGATCGTGCGCCGCGACGGGTGCCACAGGCGGCGCGGCACTTCCTTGGTCGCGTTCAGCACGAACGTGTACGGGCCCGGCGCCCACTCCTTCAGGAACCGGTACTGGCGGTTGTCGACCATCGCGTAGCTGGAGAGCTCGGAGAGGTCGCGGCACATCAGCGTGAGCAGGTGGCGCTCGTCGAGCCCGCGGATCGCGCGCAGTCGGTCGACCGCGGCCTTGTCGCCCAGGCGGCACGCGAGCACGTAGCAGGCGTCGGTCGGCATCGCCACCAGGCCGCCGGCGCCCAGCACCTCGGCGGCTTGCCGCAGCAGCCGCGCCTGCGGGTGGGTCGGGTGCAGCGTGAAGCGCTGGGTCATGCGCGCGCCGTCGAAGCGACGTCGGTGCCGGCCGGCGCCGGCGCGCCGCGCGAAATCGCCTGCGCCGTCTCGGGCCAGTCGAGCCACACCGGCACCAGCGTGTCCGGCAGGGCCGGCAGGCTGCCCAGCTCGACGCGACTCTCGTCGGGGCCGTGGAAATCCGAACCGCGCGAGGCGCGCAGCCCGAACTCGTGCGCGACCTGCGCGAAGCGCCGGTACTGGTCGCGCGTGTGCGAGCCGCTGACGACCTCGATGCCCTCGCCGCCTGCGTCGCGGAACCCGGCGATCAGCGACCACAGCGCCGTCTCGCCGAGCCGGTAGCGCCCCGGGTGGGCCAGCACCGCGACGCCGCCGGCGCCGCGGATCCAGCCCACCGCGTCGCCGAGGCTCGCCCAGCGGTGCGGCACGAAGCCCGGCTTGCCCTCGGACAG